>NZ_JBFUCJ010000231.1:0-3853 GCF_056405295.1 Variovorax sp. P1_H2
TCCTTGGTGTGCGCGCTGCCGTCCTTCTCCTCGAGCTTGTCGAGGGCCGCGGCGCCGCGGCGCTTGCGCTCGAATTCGTTGATCGCCGCTTCCTGGCGCTTGACATCGTCGGTCGCCAGCCGGCGGCGGTGCCGGCTCTCCTCCAGGCAACCCTCGACCGCGAACTTCTTGTAGCAGGCGGCCCGCTCGGCGTCATAGCGCGCGCTGATCGCCTTGCGCTCCTCGGCCAGCCGTGCCCGCTCGGCGTCGAGGTCGGCCCCGCCCGTGGTCGCGCCCGACTGCGCCCACAGCGGCGCCGCGGAAAGACAGATCAGCAGGGCAAGGACGATGTTCTTCATGTCAGGCGGGTGTCGACGGTACGGCGCTCGAGCGCCAGGAACTCGGTCGACTGCATCTCGTTGAGGCGCGACACCGTGCGCGGGAACTCATGAGCCAACGGACCCTCGGTGTACAACGCCTCGGGCGGCACTTCGGCGGACATGATCAGCTTCACGCGCCGATCGTAGAACACGTCGACCAGCCAGGTGAAACGACGTGCTTCAGAGGCCATCCGGACCGGCATGTACGGCACGTCGGACAGCAGCACGGTGTGGAACTGGGTCGCGATCTCGAGGTAGTCGTTCTGCGAGCGCGGACCACCGCACAAGGTCTTGAAATCGAACCAGACCACGCCGCCGGCCTTGCGTAGCGCGTGAATCTCGCGCGATTCGATGTGCAGCACCGGGTTCTCGTCGGCGCTCTCGGCAATGCGCTCGAAGGTCTTGCGCATTTCCTTGTCGGCCGCCGCGCCATTGGGCGTCAGGTAGAGCCGCACCTGCTCCATCGTGCGGCGCCGGTAGTCGGTGCCGTTGTCGACGCTCAGCACCTCGAGCCGCTCGTTCAGGAGCGCGATCGCCGGCAGGATGCGGTCGCGGTGCAGGCCGCCCGGATAAAGATCGTCGGGCTTGAAATTCGACGTGGTGACGAAGCCCACGCCGTTGTCGAACAAGGCCGCCAGCAGGCGATGCAGGATCATCGCATCGGTAATGTCGGCGACATGGAACTCGTCGAAGCAGATCAGCTTGTAGCGCTTGGAGATCCGCAGGCCCAGTTCGTCCAGCGGATTGACAGTGCCTTGCAAATCGGCCAGCTCGCGATGCACCTCGCGCATGAACTCGTGGAAGTGCAGCCGCGTCTTGCGCCGCAGCGGCACAGCGTTGTAGAAGCAATCCATCAGGAAGCTCTTGCCGCGCCCGACGCCGCCGTACATGTAGACCCCGCGCGGGATCTCCGGCCGGTTGATCAGCTTCTTGAGGGCGTTGGAGCGCTGCACCTTGTACTGGCCCCACTCGCGCGCGCAGCGGTCGAGGGCCACCACGGCGCGCAGTTGCGCGGGGTCGCTTTGGTAACCCCGCGCAACCAGTTCGGCGTCGTACGCCTGCCTGACGGTCGTCACGTACTCAGAAGTTCAGCGTGCGCTTGTCGACGGCGAGCGCAGCTTCCTTGGTGGCTTCCGACAGCGACGGGTGCGCATGGCAGATGCGTGCGATGTCTTCGGCACTGGCCTTGAACTCCATCGCCACCACGGCTTCGGAGATCAGCTCGCTGACCATCGGGCCGACCATGTGGACGCCGAGGATCTCGTCGGTGGCCGCGTCGGCCAGGAACTTGACCATGCCCGTGGTGTCGCCGAGCGCACGGGCACGGCCGTTCGCGAGGAACGGGAAGGTGCCCGCCTTGTAGGCCCGGCCGCTGGCCTTGAGCTGCTGCTCCGTCTGGCCGACCCAGGCGATTTCCGGCGAGGTGTAGATCACCCAGGGAATCGTGTTGAAGTTGACATGCCCGTGCTGGCCGGCCATGCGCTCGGCCACGGCCACGCCTTCTTCCTCGGCCTTGTGCGCGAGCATCGGACCGCGCACCACGTCGCCGATGGCCCAGACGCCAGGCAGACTGGTGCGGCACTCGTCGTCGACTTCGATCGCGCCGCGCTCGTCGAGCTTCAGGCCCACCGCTTCGGCGTTGAGGCCGGTGGTGTTCGGCACGCGACCGATCGAGACGATCAGCTTGTCAACTTCGAGCGACTGGGCGCCGCCCTTGGCATCGGTGTAGGCGATGCTGACGCCCTTCTTGCCCGACTTGACCTCGCCGACCTGGACGCCGAGTTCGATCTTCAGGTTCTGCTTGGTGAAGGCCTTGAGCGCCTCCTTGGCGATCTGCTCGTCGACCGCGCCGAGGAAGGTCGGCAGCGCTTCGAGCACCGTGACTTCGGCGCCGAGCCGGCGCCAGACCGAACCCATCTCGAGGCCGATCACGCCCGAGCCGACAAGCGCCAGCTTCTTCGGCACGGCCTGGATGCGCAGCGCGCCGTCGTTCGAGAGGATGTTCTCCTCGTCGAAGGGCGCACCCGGCAAGGGACGCGCGTTGGAGCCGGTGGCGACGATGATCTGCTTGCCGGTGATGCTCTCATCGGCCGCGCCCGCGACCTTGATCTCGTAGCCGGCGTCGGACGCCTTCACGAACGAGCCGCGGCCGTGGAAGAACGCGACCTTGTTCTTCTTGAACAGGTAGACGATGCCGTCGTTGTTCTGCTTCACGACGGTGTCCTTGCGGGCCAGCATCTTCGCCACGTCGAGCCCCAGGCCTTCGACCTTGATGCCGTGGTCGGCGAAGCCGTGGCCGGCGTGTTCGTAGTGCTCCGAAGACTGCAGCAGCGCCTTCGAGGGAATGCAGCCGATGTTGGTGCAGGTGCCGCCGAGGGCCGGACCGCCCTTGGCGTTCTTCCACTCGTCGATGCAGGCCACGTTGAAGCCTAGCTGCGCCGCGCGGATGGCAGCGATGTAGCCGCCAGGGCCGCCGCCGATCACGACGACGTCAAACTGTTTGGACATTTGGATCTTTCTGTGGGTGATCGTGTTCGTCACCGCGTCCGTCCTCGTTCGCGGCAAGCGAAGCGAGGCCCGTTCGGGAACCACCGCGGAACCGGCTTTGCCGGGCCGCGGGTGGTGCCCCCTCGAGGGGGAGGCGGCTACACGAAGTGAGCAAGCAACGGGGGTGGGTCAGATGTCAAACAGGAGGCGCGACGGATCTTCCAGCGCTTCCTTCATGGCGACCAGGCCCAGCACGGCTTCGCGGCCGTCGATGATGCGGTGGTCGTAGCTCATCGCGAGGTAGTTCATCGGGCGCACCACGATCTGGCCGTTCTCGACCACCGCGCGGTCCTTGGTCGCGTGCACGCCGAGGATGGCCGACTGCGGCGGGTTGATGATCGGGGTCGACAGCATCGAGCCGAAAGTGCCGCCGTTGGAGATCGAGAAGGTGCCGCCGGTCATCTCCTCGATGCCCAGCTTGCCGTCCTTGGCCTTCTGGCCGAACTCGGCGATCTTCTTCTCGATGTCGGCGAAGCTCATCTGGTCGGCGTTGCGCAGGATCGGCACCACCAGGCCACGCGGCGAACCGACCGCGATGCCGATGTCGAAGTAACCGTGGTAGACGATGTCGTTGCCATCCACCGAGGCGTTGATCACCGGGTACTTCTTGAGCGCATGCACCGCAGCCTTCACGAAGAAGCTCATGAAGCCGATCTTGACGCCATGCTCCTTGGTGAACGCGTCCTGGAACTTCTTGCGCATCTCCATGACCGGGGCCATGTTGACTTCGTTGAAGGTGGTCAGGATGGCGTTGGTCGATTGCGACTGCAGCAGGCGCTCGGCGATACGCGCGCGCAGGCGGCTCATCGGCACGCGCTCCTCCGGACGGTCGCCGAGGTCCGCTGCGCCGGTCGGCGCCGCAACCTGCGGCAGCACGGCCTTGGGTGCGCCGGTGGGCGCCGGCACGGGCGGCGCCACCTTGGCCGCGGCACCGGCAGCCACGGCGC
>NZ_JBFUCJ010000232.1:0-3841 GCF_056405295.1 Variovorax sp. P1_H2
ATCCGATCCTTCCAGTCGTCGGGCAGCATCTTGCCGTGCTTCTCGAAGTAGTCCCAGCTCGAGAATTCGAAGTGGTCGAACTTCAGGTCGATGCCGAACTTGCGGCTCGCGGCATCCAGCACGCGCAGGCCCTCGGGCATGGTTTCCTTGCCGATGCCGTCGCCGGCGATGACTGCGATGCGTTGGGTGCTCATGTCACGATCCTTGGGTTCGCTTTGAAAAAGGAGAGCGCTTCGGTCAACAGTTCGACCGGCGCCTCCTCGGGAATGTAGTGCCCGCACGGCAGGGCGCCGCCGGCCACGTCCTCGGCCCGCTCGCGCCACAGTGCCAGCACGTCGAACGAGCGCCCGACCGCCCCGTGTTCGCCCCACAGTACGCGCAACGGCTGCTTCAGCTTGCGGCCCGCGGCGATGTCGGCCCGGTCGTGCGCGAGGTCGATGCCGGCCGAGGCACGGTAGTCCTCGCAGATGGCCTGCGCGCTGCCGGGGATCGCGGCACAGCGCTCGTATTCGGCCAGGGCCTTGGACGCGAAAGGCGCGAGACCCGCGTGGCGGCCGCCCATCACGCTGCGGATGTAGCGCCCCGGATCGCTCTCGATCAACGCTTCCGGCAGCGGCGGCGGCTGGATCAGGAAGAACCAGTGCCAATAGGCCCGTGCGAAGGCCTCGGAAGTGTTCTCGTACATCGCGAGCGTCGGCGCGATGTCGAGCAGAAGCAGCCGCTCGACCGCCTCGGGATGGTCGGCGGCGAGCCGATGGGCGACCCGCGCACCGCGGTCGTGCGCCAGCACGCCGAAGCGCTCGAAGCCGTGCTGCCGCATCGCGTGGAGCGCATCGAGCGCCATTTCGCGCTTGCTGTAGGTCCGATGCGACTCGTCGGCCGGCGGCCGGCCCGAATCGCCGTAGCCGCGCAGGTCGAGCAGGACGACCGTGAAATGCTCCGCCAGGCGCGGTGCCACGCGGTGCCAGTTGGCGTGGGTCTGCGGGTGGCCGTGCAGCAACAGCAAGGGTGCCCCATTGCCGCCGATGCGGCCATGCACGCGGACCCCATCGCGCGACAGGTCGAAGGAGGAGAAGGCATCGAACATCCGGCCGATTGTGCGTTGCGCCCCATGGAGCATCAAGCAACAATGAACCAATTGATAATTTCCTGAATGGCAGCAATGGACCGTAATGACCTCGAACTGGTGCTGGCGATCCGCAGCCGTGGCAGCCTGGCCGGCGCCGCGCTGGCACTGGACGTGGTGCCGTCGGTCGTGACCAAGCGGCTGGGCGCGCTGGAGGCCCGGATCGGCCAGCGGCTGTTCGATCGCACCACGCGCCGCCTCAGCGCCACCGTCGAAGGCGAGACGGTGTGCCAGCACGCCAAGGGCCTGCTCGAAGCCTTTGCCGCCCTCGAAGACGAGCTGGGCGAGCGGCAGAGCGAGCTGAGCGGCACGGTGCGGCTGGTCGGCACCTTCGGCTTCGGCCGGCGCTGGCTCGGCCCGGTGCTGGCGGACTTCAACCAGCGGCACCCGGGGCTGGAGATCCAGCTGATGCTGGCCGAGAAGCTGCCCGATCTCGGCGCCGAGGGCTTCGACGGCGCGGTCTGGCTCTGGACACCGCAACACCTTCGGGCCGGCGACTGGGTCGCGCGGCGCATCGCGCGCAATCAGCGGGTGCTGGCCGCCAGCCCGGCCTACCTCGCGCGCCGCGGCACGCCGGCGGACGTCGCCGGCCTGGCTTCGCATGACTGCCTGGTGACGCGCGAGAACAGCGACGGCAACGAACGCGAGTTCGCGCTCTGGACCCTGCGCCACGCCCGCGACGGCACGACGGCGCGCGTGCGCGTGCGCGGTCCGCTGTCGAGCAACTCGGGCGAGATGGTGCGCGACTGGTGCCTGGCCGGCCGCGGCATCATGCTGCGCAGCCTGTGGGACATCGCGCCGCAACTCGCGTCGGGTGCGCTGGTCCGCGTGCTGCCGCAGTTCGCGATGCCCGACGCCGACATCCAGTGGCTCGCCCCCTGGCGCCCGAAGACGCCGCGCCGGGTCCGGCTCCTGATCGATTTCCTGGTCGAGCGATTCCGCGGCGAACCGTGGAAGCAGCTCAGCGCCTGACGACCAGGCTGACCCCGACCGCGGTGGTCGCGATGCCCGCCAGCGTCAGGGCCGTGATCGGCTCCGAAAACAGCAGCCAGGCCATCACGGCCGTGCAGGGCGGCACCAGGTAGAGCAGGCTCGTGACCGCAGTGGCGGTGCCGCGCTGAATCAACAGGTAGAGCAGCGAGCTGCCGCCCAGCGACAGCGCCAGCACCGACCAGGCCATGGCCCCGCCGGAGGCCAGGTTCCACTGGATGCTGTCGGACTCCATGGCCGCGAAAGGCAAGGTGACGAGCAGTGCCGCCCCGAGCTGGATCGCGCTCGCGCTGCGGACGTCGCAGGGCGCGAGAAAGCGCTTCTGGTAGAGCGTTCCGGCCGTCATCGAGAACAGCGCCGTGAGCGCCAGCGCCATGGTCGGCACGCTCACCTCCCCGCCCTGCCCCAGTTTGCGCGAGACCACCATCACCAGCCCCGCGAAGCCGAGGAACAAGCCGGCCCATTGCGAGCGGGTGATGCTGCCGCCGCGCATCGACAGCCAGACCGCGGTGAGCACCGGCTGGATGCCGACCAGCAGCGCGACCAGCCCCGAACCCATGCCGGCGCGCACGGCCGCCCAGACGCCGCCGAGATAGCCGGCCTGCATCAGCACGCCGGTCACGGCCAGGTGCGCCCATTGCGCGCGATCGCGCGGCCAGGTCACCCGGGCCCAGCGCACCCAGACCAGGAAGCAGAGCACCGAAAGCGCATAGCGCACCGTGAGGAACTTGAGCGGCGGCGCATAGGGCATGCCGTAGCGCGCCACGATGAAGCCGGTGCTCCACATCAGCACGAAGACCGCCGGCATCGCCCGCAGCCAGCCCGCCGAGCGGGCCGTTGCGCTCATTTCGCGCGCGCCCGGATTTCGGGGATCGCCTTCCGCAGGTAATAGACCATCGACCAGACCGTCAGCACGGCCGAGATCCAGATCAGCCACTGTCCCCAGGTGCCGGTGTCGATCCGGCCGAACAGGTTGCCATCGAAGAGCAGGAACGGGATCGCCACCATCTGCACCACGGTCTTGACCTTGCCGACCATGTGGACCGCGACGCTCTTGCTGGCGCCGATCTGCGCCATCCATTCGCGCAGCGCGGAGATCGCGATCTCGCGGCCGATGATGATCAACGCCACGAAGACATCGGCGCGGTTCAGATGAACCAGCACCAGCAGCGAGGCGCAGACCAGGAACTTGTCGGCMACCGGATCGAGGAAGGCGCCGAAGGCCGAGGTCTGCTTCAGGCGGCGCGCCAGGAAGCCGTCGAGCCAGTCGGTGGCCGCGAAGACGATGAACATGACCGTGGCGATCAGGTTGCGCATCGGCTCGGCCAGCGGCAGGTAGAACACGCCCACGATCAAGGGAATCGCGACGATGCGCGTCCAGGTCATGATCGTTGGCAGGGTCCAGAACATTGCGTTGGAGTATATGGGGCCGGGCGGAGTCGCCCCCACGCTCCCCCACTGCGTGTGGGTCGCTGCCCCCCAAGGGGGCCGCAGGCCGCCTTGGGGCGGCCCGGCGTCGGCCTGGATTGCCCCCCACGCTCCCCCACTGCGTGTGGGTCGCTGCCCCCCAAGGGGGCCGCAGGCCGCCTTGGGGCGGCCCGGCGCCGGCCTGGATTGCCCCCCACGCTCCCCCACTGCGTGTGGGTCGCTGCCCCCCAAGGGGGCCGCAGGCCGCCTTGGGGCGGCCCGGCGCCGGCCTGGATTGCCCCCCACGCTCCCCCACTG
>NZ_JBFUCJ010000233.1:0-3835 GCF_056405295.1 Variovorax sp. P1_H2
CGACCTGACCGGCGAGGCGGTCTGCGCCTTCGTCGTCCTGAAGCGCGGCCGCCCGGCCAGCGACGAGGAAGCGCGCAAGATCGCGGCCGAGTTGCGCAATTGGGTGGCGAAGGAGATCGGCCCGATTGCAAAACCGAAAGATATCCGCTTCGGAGAGAATCTTCCGAAGACACGCAGCGGTAAGATCATGCGTCGGCTGCTGCGCAGTCTCGCCAAGGGCGAGGCCATCACCCAGGACACCTCGACGCTCGAGAATCCGGCCATTCTGGAGCAGCTCGGCCAGGCCTATTGAGCGCCTCGTGCCGGTCGCGCAGCGGCAGTCCAATCAACTTCAGGGAAAAGAAAAATGGGATTGAGAACTGCTGTATTGCTGGTCGTGGTGCTGCTGATCGCGGCACTGGCGGCCTTGAACTGGAGCCTGCTGGCCTCGCCGACGCTGATGTCGATCGGCTTCATGCAGGTGACAGCGCCCTTCGGGCTGATCATGCTCGGGCTGACCGCACTGCTGGGCATCTTCTTCGTTGCCTACGTGGTCTACCTGCAGAGCTCGATTCTGTTCGAGACCCGTCGGCACACCAAGGAGATGCAGGCCCAGCGCGATCTCGCGGACAAGGCCGAGGCCTCGCGCTTCACCGAGCTGCGCAACTTCCTGGAGACCCAGGAAAACGCCCATGCGGCGCGCAATGCCGAGCGCGACGCGGCGCTGTTGGCGCGCATCGAGCAGCTCGAAGCCACGGCGCGGTCGCGCGCCGAGCAGACCGACAACACCATCGCGGCCCACATCGGCCAGCTCGAGGACCGCTTCGATCGCCGCACGGCCGCGCTGCCGGCCGCCGCCGGCATGCCGCCGGCCGTCTGAGAGCCCCACGCTCGTCACTCCGTGTACTCGCTGCCCCCCGAGGGGGCGCAGACCGCCTTGGGACGGCCCTGGCGCCGGTCTGAGTTGACAGAATGCCCGCTGGCGGTTCGGCTACTTGGTCGACAGGACCCAGGCCGCGAGCTTCTTGGCATCCGCTTCGTTGACCTGGTTGTTGGCCGGCATCGGCACCGGCCCCCAGACGCCCGAGCCGCCCTTCACGATCTTGGCTGCCAGCATGTCGGCCGCGCCCTTGCTGTCCTTGTACTTCGCGGCCACGTCCTTGAAGGACGGCCCCAGCACCTTGCGGTCTACCGCGTGGCAGCTCATGCAGTTCTTCGACGTCGCCAGGGCCAGGTCGGCCAGGGCGGGCGCGGCGCAGAGGAAGCTGGCCGCAACGACCAGAAGCGATTTATTCATGGGGTCGCCGATGCGTGGGTGCGTTAAAGTCGATCCAACGCGATTGTAGGCAGGGCGGTGCACCGCTTCGCCCGGCGCGCTCTCACTCAACGGAGAAGTTCGCGATGTGGTTTCTGTTGCTGGGCCTGTTCGGTGTGGCTCTCAAGTTTTTCGAGATCGGCTTCGTCGCCGCCTGGAGCTGGTGGGTCGTGTTGATCCCGTTCGCACTGGCGGTCGTGTGGTGGGCCTGGGCCGATGCGTCCGGCTACACCAAGCGCAAGGTGGTCGAGAAGGAGAACCAGCGCCGCCAGGACCGGATCGATCGGCAGCGCAGCAACCTCGGCATGCTCAACAGCCGGTCAAACCGAAAGCGGCGCTGAGCCGCAGCGGCGCTTCCAACGCGCTCTTCACCAGAAACACCGCGGAACCGGCTTCGCCGGGCCGCTGGTGTTGCCCCCGGCAGGGGGTGGGCGCCCCGACACGAAGTGCGGGGCAACCTGGGGGCGAGCAACAGTGCCACCGCGGAACCGGCTTCGCCGGGCCGCTGGTGTTGCCCCCGGCAGGGGGTGGGCGCCCCGACACGAAGTGCGGGGCAACCTGGGGGCGATCTCAATACTTGTCGAGGACGGCGCCGGAGCTTGCGCTTGACGCATTGAACGCGAATTTCGCCTGCACGCCGCGCGTGTAGCGCGGGGCAGGCGCCTTCCAGCCTTCGCGGCGCCTGGCGATCTCGGCCTCGGGCACATTGAGCTCGAGCTTCAGTTCATGTGCATCGATCGTGATCGAGTCGCCCTCGTTGACGAAGGCGATGGTGCCGCCGGCCGCCGCCTCGGGTGCCACGTGGCCGACCACCATGCCCCAGGTTCCGCCCGAGAAGCGGCCATCGGTGATCAGGCCGACGCTCTCGCCAAGGCCGGCGCCGATCAGCGCGCCCGTGGGTGCCAGCATCTCGGGCATGCCCGGGCCGCCCTTGGGGCCGAGGTAGCGCAGCACCATCACGTCGCCGGCCTTGATCTTGCCGTCGAGGATCGCCTGCAGCGCCGACTGTTCGTCGTCGAAGACGCGCGCCGGGCCGGTGATGACCGGGTTCTTGAGGCCGGTGATCTTGGCCACCGCGCCTTCGGGCGAGAGGTTGCCCTTGAGGATCGCGAGGTGGCCTTCGGCGTACATCGGATGGCCGATCGGGCGGATCACGTCCTGGTCGGCGCGCGGCTGGTCGGGCACGTCCTTCAGGACTTCGGCGATGGTCTGGCCGGTGATCGTGAGGCAGTCGCCGTGCAGCAGTCCGGCGTTCAGCAGCACCTTCATGACCTGCGGGATGCCGCCGGCCTTGTGCAGGTCGACCGCCAGGTACTTGCCGCTGGGCTTCAGGTCGCACAGCACCGGCACCTTCTTGCGCATGCGCTCGAAGTCATCGATCGACCAGTCCACGCCGGCGGCGTGGGCGATGGCCAGGAAGTGCAGCACCGCGTTGGTCGAGCCGCCGGTCGCCATGATCACGGCCACCGCGTTCTCGATCGCCTTCTTGGTCACGATGTCGCGCGGCTTGATGTCCTTCTTGATCGCCTCGATCAGCACCTTGGCCGATTCCTTGGCCGAGTTGGCCTTTTCCTCGTGCGGGTTCGCCATGGTCGAGGAGTAGGGCAGCGAGATGCCAAGCGCCTCGAAGGCCGAGCTCATGGTGTTGGCCGTGTACATGCCGCCGCAGGAGCCGGTGCCCGGGATCGCGCGCATCTCGATCTCGCGCAGGTCCTCGTCGCTCAGGTTGCCGGCGGCATTCTGGCCGACCGCCTCGAACACGCTCACGATGTTCAGGTCCTGGCCCTTGTACCTGCCCGGCAGGATGGTGCCGCCGTAGACGTAGATCGCCGGCACATTGGCGCGCAGCATGCCCATCAGGCCGCCGGGCATGTTCTTGTCGCAGCCGCCGACCACCAGCACGCCGTCCATCCACTGGCCGCCGACGCAGGTCTCGATGCAGTCGGAAATCACTTCGCGGCTGACCAGCGAGTATTTCATGCCCTCGGTGCCCATCGCCATGCCGTCGGAGATGGTCGGGGTGCCGAAGACCTGCGCGTTGCCGCCGGCTTCCTCGATGCCCTCGATGGCCGCATCGGCCAGCCTCTGCAGGCCCGAGTTGCAGGGCGTGATGGTGCTGTGGCCGTTGGCGACGCCGACCATCGGCTTCTTGAAATCGCCTTCCTGGTAGCCCATGGCATAGAACATCGAGCGGTTCGGCGCCCGGCTCTTGCCTTCGACGATGTTGGCGCTGCGGCGGTTGATCTTGATCGGTTTCGTGTCCATCGTGCTTCTCGCGTTCGTGATCGGGGGACGCCAAGTATCGGACGATTGATTGATTGCTTCCAATCCTATTTTTTGGTGCTATTGATATGCTTGGCATATGAAAGAAACGCTGATCGACCTGCGCGCCTGGCGCCAGTTCGTGGCCGTCGCCGAAGAGCTTCATTTCGGCCGGGCCGCCGTGCGCCTGCACATGACGCAGCCGCCGGTCACGCAGGCCATCGCCCAGCTCGAGAAGACGCTCGGGGTGCTGCTGTTCGACCGCACGCGGCGCCGGGT
>NZ_JBFUCJ010000234.1:0-3755 GCF_056405295.1 Variovorax sp. P1_H2
AGCAAGCCCCTCACAAAAAAGTGCTTGGTATTCACCGGGGGGGGGGGCGCTGCGTCAATGGAAGCATCGCGAAGGAAGGGAGACCGGTCCGATGCGCGATACGGCCGACTCGCCACGCCCACAAAGTAAAACAGGCACCGAAGTGCCTGTTTTACTGACGAATGTCTTTGGGGTGGCTGATGGGACTCGAACCCACGACGACCAGAATCACAATCTGGGACTCTACCAGCTGAGCTACAGCCACCGTAAGCCTTCAATTGTAGCGTGAAAAAACTAGCGTCCAGCGCCCGGCGTCGAAACTGCGGGCTTCGGCACCAGAATCTCGGCCTTGAAGCGGTCCTTCAGCAGGTTGTAGTAGGCGGCGGTCTCGGCCGCGCCCACGGCCTGGGCGACCTGTTCGTTCTCCTGCTTGGCCATATCGGCCGCCGGCGGCGTGCGCGGCACGCTCTTGATCACGCGTACCACAGCGTAGCCCTGAGCGCCAAGGTCGGCGCCGACCAGGGCCGGCAGCT
Organism: Variovorax sp. P1_H2; assembly: GCF_056405295.1. Lineage (NCBI taxonomy): Bacteria > Pseudomonadati > Pseudomonadota > Betaproteobacteria > Burkholderiales > Comamonadaceae > Variovorax > Variovorax sp. P1_H2. The sequence continues at coordinate 513 of NZ_JBFUCJ010000234.1, forward strand.
TGCCGGCGTCGGCGCGCAGCGCGACCTCGATCACCGGCAGCGGCTGCGATTGCGTCTCGAGCCGTGACACGGTGACGGGAGCGCCGAAGCCGGCACCGGCGGGATCGGACTTCCAGGCCGCCAGCTTCGACTCGCCTTCGGCGCGGGCCAGGGCCGCGGCGCGTTCGGCGACCAGCTGCGTGCGGACCTTGTCCTTGACCTCGTCGAAAGGCAGCGTGCGCGCCGGCGCGTACTGCACCACGCGGCCGGAGGCCAGCTGGTTGGCACCGATCTCGATCGCCTCGGTGTTGTGCTTGCGCTCGAGCGTATCGGGGGCGAACAGCGCATTCAGGAAATTGCGGTTGCCCAGCGGACCGGTGGCCCCCGGGACCGGCGTGCGGGCCACGTTGTCCGCGGTCTGGATCGTCAGCTTGAGCTTGTCGGCCGCCGGCTGCAGGCTGTCGGGCTGCTGGTAGACGATGTCGGTGAAGGCCTCGGCAGCCTTGGCGAACTCCTGCGTCGCCTGCTGGCTGCGCACCTCGTTCTCGATCGTCGCGCGCACCTTGTCGAAGGGCGGCACCACGGCCGGCTTGATGTCGCCGACCAGGATGATGTGGTAGCCGAACTCGGTTTCCACCAGGCCGCTGATCTCGCCCTTCTTGAGCGAGAACAGCGCATCCTCGAAGGGCTTGACCATCGCGCCGCGCGTCACGACGTCGAGGTCGCCGCCCTTCTCCGCCGAACCGGGGTCCTGCGAGTTCTTGCGCGCCACCTCGGCGAAGCTGTTGGGGGCCTTGCGGACTTCCGCCAGCAATTGCTCGGCCTTCTTGCGCGCCTGCTCGCGTTCGGCGGCCGGCGCGCCTTGCGGCACGGCAATCAGGATATGGCTCGCGCGGCGCTCTTCCTTGCTGCCGAAGCGAGCCGCGTTCTGGTCGTAGTAGCTGTGCAGATCGGCCTCGCTGACCGCAATGTTCTTCTTGGCGGCCTCGAGATCGAGCAGCAGGTATTCGACCTTGGCCTGCTCGGGCTGCTGGAACTGCGCCGCATGCGACTTGTAGAAGGCCTCCAGGTCGGCATCGCTGACGCTGACCTTGGACGCGAAATCAGCCGGATTGAACAGCGCGACCTGGATCTCGCGACGGTCGTAGAAGGCATTGAGCGTGGCCGCGGCCTGGGCCGCCGTCGCGAAGGCCGTTCCCGATACGCCCAGCGACACCTGCTGCGTTGCGAGGTCGGCACGCACCGAGGCTTCGTACTGCTCGGGCGTGCGGCCGGTCGCGCGCATGAAGGCCTCGCGGTCGAACTTGCCGTCGGCGGTGCGGAAGCTGGCCAGGCCCGGATCGGCAGCGAACAGGCGTGCCAGCCGTTCCTCGGACACCGTCATGTTGGACTTCGATGCCGCCGCGGCGAGCACCCGTTCGCGCACCATGCGCTCCAGCGTCGCATAGCGCGCGGCGTCGGAGTCGAGCAGCGACGGCTCGATGTTGGGTGCCTGCTGGCGGATCCGGTCGACCTCGTTGCGATGCTGGGCATCCCACTCGGGCCGCGTGATGTCGACGCCGGCAACCCGCGCGACCTTCTCGCCCTGGCCGCCGCCTTGGTACCGATCGACGCCGAACAGCACGAACGAGGGAATGATCAGCAAGAACAAGAACACCATGATGATCTTGTTGTACTTGCGGAAGGAATCAAACATGCTTGAGCACTCTCTAGGACGGATATTGACGCAGCAAGAAAAAAGGCGAACGGTCCGTTCGCCTTTGCATCGGGTGGTGGGTGCTGAGGGGCTCGAACCCCCGACCTACGCCGTGTAAGAGCGCCGCTCTACCAACTGAGCTAAGCACCCCACCTTAAACAATGTCTCAGTTCAGCGCGTCTTTGAGCGCCTTGCCGGGACGGAACTTGGGGATCTTGGCGGCCTTGATTTTAATCGCGTCGCCGGTGCGGGGATTCCGGCCGGTCCGGGCGGCGCGCTTGCCGACCGCAAAGGTGCCGAAACCGACGAGCGACACGGAACCGCCCTTCTTGAGCGTGGTACGAATGGCGCCGATGGTGGATTCGAGTGCCCGCGTGGCCGCGGCTTTGGAGATGTCGGCGTTCTTTGCGATGTGCTCAATCAGTTCGGTTTTGTTCACAAGGGCCCCTTGCAGAAAAATTGTTGATCAGGGTCGTCAGAAGCGGCGCCAGCCCCGTGACGACGCCACGGGGGTGGGTACAGAAGATGGGTGGCAGCTCTGACGCGCCGGCAGCGCGCTGCCGACAAGGATTACAACCACTGGTCTCGGGGGTGTCAATACGACGCTGCCCCCTGAAGCACAGCGAGGAGCGCGATTTTAGTGGCGTTTTGGCGAAGCGCTTTTCAAAGCGCCTGGGCAATCGCTTTACCTAGATCAACAGTCCCAGCGGTTCCACCGATGTCCGGCGTGCGCGGCGCGCCGCTGCCGGGCGCCAACGCCTTCTCGATCGCGGCCAGGATGGCATCGTGCGCGGCCTTGTGGCCGAGGAATTCCAGCATCATGGCGCCACACCAGACCTGGCCGATCGGGTTCGCGATGCCCTTGCCCGCGATGTCAGGCGCCGAACCGTGAACCGGCTCGAACAGCGACGGCGTCGTGCGCTCGGGGTTCAGGTTGGCGCTCGGCGCGATGCCGATGGTGCCGGTGCAGGCCGGCCCGAGGTCGGACAGGATGTCGCCGAACAGGTTGCTGGCCACCACGACGTCGAAGAAGTCGGGCCGCTGCACGAAGTGCGCGGTCAGGATGTCGATGTGGAACTTGTCCAGCTTGACCTCCGGATAGGTCTTCGCCATCGCCGCCACGCGCTCGTCCCAGTAGGGCATGGTGATCGAGATGCCGTTCGACTTGGTGGCGCTCGTCAAGTGCTTCTTGGCTCGCGACTGGGCCAGTTCGAAAGCGAACTTGAGCACCCGGTCGACGCCAACGCGCGACATCACGGTTTCCTGGATCACGATCTCGCGCGCCGTGCCTTCGTACATGCGCCCGCCGATGCTCGAGTACTCGCCTTCGGTGTTCTCGCGCACGATGTACATGTCGATCTCGCCGGGCCGGCGTGCCGTGCCGTCGCGCCGCACCACCGGCGCCACGATGCCGGGCATGAGGCGCGCCGGCCGCAGGTTGATGTACTGGTCGAACTCGCGCCGGAACAGCAGCAGCGAGCCCCACAGCGAGACGTGGTCGGCAATCTTCTCGGGCCAGCCGACGGCGCCGAAGTAGATCGCGTCGTGGCCGCCGATCCGATCCTTCC
>NZ_JBFUCJ010000235.1:0-3730 GCF_056405295.1 Variovorax sp. P1_H2
CCTTAAAAGATCGGCCATTTCCGCGTACTCTCCAAGTAGCGCCCGGACCGCTGGAAGCCGACGCGTCGAGTAATCGGTGATCGCGCCTCCTCGAAAATAATCAAGCAAGTAAGGGAGCGGATCTTCGAGAACAATGCCATGACAATACAACAAAAATCGTTTCAGATTGAATGCCATCACGCCAATGGTGCTACTATCAAAATCATATTGAAAGTTCTGATAGTGCGTCTCACCCGAAACGTAATCCAGCCCTACAGACTGACTGGTGGTGAACGCCGTTGAAATCGAGGGGCGAAACTCGCCAGGCCTCTTTTCTGGCAATGTGTAGGCCGCATAGAATTCATTGATGGCGTCGCCGAGTTCCGACAATTTACGATGAGTTAAGTCATATTTGTCAAGCTCTTTCTTAGAGAGTTCGAGGTCTAGATTTGCTTCGATTACGTCAATTACGCTTGAATTATTTCTTTCCATCACTTCTCCAATTAATTCAGTTGCGGCGACCAAATAAATTAACGAGCGTTGGCCGGATGGCAACTCAGGAGAAACGGCCGCCAAACTGCGCGAGGCTACCCGCGTCGCGCTCGCCTCAAACAGGTTAGGACTACGCTATTCAACTTTGTCGGACCTACGCCTTCCCGAGTCCATCATCCTTGCCACTGCGCTTACCTGTGCGACACCCGCCCTGAAGTACCCGGCCACCGTATCGGTGCTTCGATGCCCCGTCATGGCCATCGTCTCCTGCAAGGGCATGTTCTGACGTCCGGCCTCCGTGACGAATCCCGATCGCAGCGAATGCGCCGAGAAATCATCCCCCACGCCTGCGAGCGCACATCGCGCTTTCACGATGTCCCGAACCGCCGTCCCCGAGAGCCCGTCGGTGCCGAGTTTCCCGTTCTTGAGGATACGCCGGAAGAGGGGCCCCGAAGTGATGCCACCGGCCTTGAGCCAGGCTTCCAGTGCTTCAGCGGCTGAGCCGACGACAGGCTTCACGTCCTCGGGCCGCACCTTCCCGTTGTGGTTCGTCTTGGAACTGGCCAGCGTGTAGAGAAAGTTCCCCCCATCGACGCGACGCAGGTTCTCGAAGACCGCTTCTGACACCTCGGAGCGCCGGCGCCCGCCCGAGGCCCAGGCAAAGAGCAACAAGGCGCGATCGCGCTTTCCCTTCAGCGAGTTGTCGCAGGTTTCCAAAACCGCCTCCAGCGGCTCCTTGGTCAGCGCACGCTGCTTGTGGGGCAGGGCGTTGCGCTTCGCATAGGCCTTCCTCGTCTTGCTCAGCAGCGCCTTCACTGCAGGATCCACGCACGGATTGGGCTGCTTGGAAACGTGGTGTGCCATCGAGAGCACGGAGACCCGGTGCATCAGGGTGTTCAGTGCCGGCGCCCCGAGTTTTCCCTTGAACCCGGCGTCCACCAGTGCCTCGTCGATCTCGGGCGGCAACTGGTGCTCGAGGCCCGCCTTGGTCGATCGCTGCGCATGGTCGACGACGAACTGAACAACCACAGGGACTGGAACCGGCAGCGCCATCTGCCGCCCGTAGCGCGCACCGAACCACGCCGCCCAGTAGCGCATGGCGGCGCGGTACGCCAGACGGGTGTTGTCCGATTCGCCCTCAGCCATGAGGTCGTGCGCGGCTTCTTCGGCCATCCCGGACAGTTGACTGGGATCGAGCAGCGCGTGGTCGCGCTTCAACGGCATCAAGGCTTTCGACACCTTGGATGGCGGCACTTTGTCAGCAGATTTCATGGACGACCTCCAGCAGCATGGGTTCACGGGACGACGGCGCGCGCAGGCCGATCAGAGCCGTCTTTCTGTTATTTATCACACGTGTCATGTATGATGTCTTACGTATATTCTACATCACTTCTGATAATCTCTTATTATCGCAAGTAAAAACAGGACCCCGGAGCAGGGCATGAACCTGAAAAGTTCGAGCGTTGAATTTCAGCCGCGCAGCGGTGGCCGCGGCATCCAGGAGACCCAGGTCTGGGAGGCTGCTGACGCGCTCGTGCACGAAGGTCTGCGCCCGACGATCGAGCGCGTGCGCCAGAAGATCGGCAGCGGCTCGCCCAACACCGTGAGCCCGATGCTGGAGCGTTGGTTCGCCACGCTCGGCAAGCGCCTGGACGGCCGCAGCGGCAGGCTGGCCGATAGCCTGGCCAATAACGAGGCGCAGCAGCTCCCCCTGGCCATCGTCCAGGCCGCCCAGCAGTTCTGGGACCTCGCCCGGCGTGAAGCCGATCAGGTGCAGGTCCAGAAAACCGAGGCGACCCGGCGCGAGTTCGAGCTGGAGCGCAGCGCCCTGGCCCAGAAGGAAGCAGAGCTCAAGCAGCGCGAGACCTCCTTCGAGCAGGCCCGCGTCGCGCTCGATGAAGCCCTCGCCTCGTCACGTCAGGCGGTCGCGGCCATGGAGGCCCAAATGCACGCGCAGCAGCAAGAGTCCGTTCGCTTGCTCGGCGACTCCGAAGCCGAGGTTAGGCGCCTGCGCAAGGCTCTGGACGAGGCCGTGGCCAGCAAAGAAGCCCTGCGCGAAAAGTCGGCGATGGAACTCGGCGCCAAGCAGCGCGCCGCGGACGAAGCCGAGGAGCGCCATCTGGCCCAGGAACGCCGCCTCCTCTCCGAGGTCGATCGCGAGCGCATGGTCACGCGCCAAGCCAGCGCCGACCTCGCCAAGGAGCAAAAGGCCCGTGCTGCCGATGCTGAGTCAGCGCGCACCGTCCTGGGCGCCGCCCAGCAGGCGCTGCAGGCCGAGAAGATCGCGCACCGCGACGCTGCCGCCGCCTGGTCGCGCCAGCAGCAGGAGGCTCAAGTCGAACTGGCCCTCCTGCGCGAGCGCGCCGCTGGCGCCGAACAGCGGGCTACCGACCACGTATCTCAATTGGAGCGCCAGAAGGAACAGTCCGCGCGAGAAATAGCCCAGCTGCGCGAGAGCCAGACGGCCATGGCGAACGCCCTGCAACAGCTGGGGGCCAGCCGCGAACAAGGTGAGCCCCAAGCCGCGGGCTCGACAAACTCGCCAAAGAGCAGGCGCCGACGATCGTAGAGCCCTCGAACGGGCAGTGGCAGCAAGGGGCCGCTGCGGGCCCGTTAGCCACCCGAACTACTCGACCGCCGTCATGCCTGCCGCGCGGATCGCGGCGCGGTCGAAACTCACCACGGTGCTGCATCCCTCGCGAAGCGCGATGCGCGAGATGAGAAAGTCGGCAAAGCCAGCTTTGCCTGTCTTCCCTCCTCGCAAGGCCTGGACGGCATCTTGCACGGCTTCGCGCGCCTGGAGTTTGAATTGAGGCGTGGCCAGCAGATCGGTGACCGTTTCCACAAGATCGCTCGTTGTAGCGCCGTAAAGACGCTGGAGTACCCAACACAGTTCGACCAACACGACCAGACTAATGAAACCTGGGGAGCGCTGGCTTAACTGGGTTTCAATGAAGCGCGTTGCGCTGGCAGCTTGCACCTTGTCGTCCTGCGCGAGGTATCGCACGAGGACATTGGTATCCAAACCGATCATCAGATCAGCGTCCGGGCCTGCGTTGGCGCTCCACGGCACCCTCGCCGATGGCCCGATCCATTGCCTCCAGACTGACTGGCTTCGCGACGCGACCGGCAAACCGCCCCTTCAAAGAGGACACCTTATTCCTGACCGGAACGACCATGAATCCTTCTCCTTCGGGGACGAAATCGATTTTCGAGCCGGCCTCCAGGCCCAGAGCGTTGCGCACGGACACGGGCAGGG
>NZ_JBFUCJ010000236.1:0-3717 GCF_056405295.1 Variovorax sp. P1_H2
CGATGCTTGTCGATGAAATCCTTCAGGACTTGAGCCGGCGGTCGAGCTCCGCCTGGGCGAAAAACGCGCTCGCCAGCTTCAGGATCTCGTTGGCCCGGCGCAGTTCCTTGACCTCGCGYTCGAGKTCCTTSACYCGCTGRGCCTCGYTGGTSGTGACGCCTTCGCGCACGCCSSWATCRACCTCGACGCGCTTGACCCATYCCAGCAGCGTCTGCGGCACGCAGCCGATCTTCGGTGCAATCGATTCGACTGCCGCCCACAACGACGGGTACTCCCCACGGTGCTCCTGCACCATCCTMACCGCGCGCTCACGRACCTCAGGTGAGAACTTGTTTGACTTCTTCATGGCTCAATCCTCTCAGAGTGTTGAGCCTCCTCAAAACCCGGGGCGATTCAGCCACGCGCTCGAATCTCGTTCAAGTTGTTCGCAGTGGAGGACCGTCAAATGGCCGTGGACATGCTTCAGCATCTCGCCGAATCCCGGCTGCCCGTCACGTTACATGCCCCCGAAGAAATCGATCAAGTCAAACGCTTGCGCGCTGCTGACCTGATCGTCGCGCTTACACCCGCTCCATCCGATCCCATGAAGCTATCAGGTGCGGAGGAGGCTGCACAAGTGCTCGCGATAACGTCGCCGGGTCGGCGCGCGTCAAGGTAGTTGTCGCCTCGTTCATGCAGCCAACGGCTGTATGTTTGATGCCCTCGAATGTGTCTGAACGATGCAGTCACGTTCGGGGTTGAGGGTCACGGCGCCGACGGGCGACCAGTCGCGAGTAGACCCGGACCAACGCGCCGGGTTGAGCGCCCGGGCACGGGTGTACAACTCGTGGCGAGCAGCCAGGACGGCTCGGTCTTCGCCGGCGTGACGCTGCGCGGGGCTGACGTAGCGAATGCCGCTGTGTCGATGGTCATGGTTGTACCAACGCATGAAGCCGCCCGCCCAGGAGCGCGCGTGCGCGAGATCGGCGAAGCCCTTGGTGGGGAACTCCGGGCGGTACTTGGCCGTGCGGAACAGCGACTCCGCATAAGCGTTGTCGTCGCTCACGCGGGGCCGCGAGTACGACGGCTTCACGCCCAGCCAGTTGAGCATCGCCAACACCGTTGTTGCCTTCAGCGTGGAGCCGTTGTCGCCATGCAGCACCGGCTTGGCATCGAGCATGGCGATGCTTTCGGCCAGCGCCGTGCGGCGCACCAGATGCGCAGCATGGTCGGAGTCGTCCGTGTCGTGTACTTCCCAGCCCACGATCTTGCGGCTGTACAAGTCCAGGATCAGATAGAGGTGGAACCATCGCCCGAGCACCTGCGCCGGCAGATAGGTCATGTCCCAGCACCACACCTGTCGCGGTGCTGCGGCGATGTGCGTCGTGGGCGGGCGCACGACCCTGGGCGCCTTGGCCCGGCCTCGGTGAGCTGTCTGCCCTTGAGCGCGCAGCACGCGGCTGAAGCTGGACTCGCTGGCCAGGTAGATGCCCTCGTCGGCCAGCATGGGCACGATGCGCGCAGGCGGCACCGCCGCAAAGCGCGGCTCGTTGGCCACGGCCAGCAGTTGTGCGCGCTCGTCCTGGCTCAGGGCATGGCTCGGCATGGGGCGCACGGCCTGCGGCCTGCCATCGCCCGCCGTGAGCCCCTTGTGGGCCTGCCACCGCTGCAAGGTGCGCGCATCGATGCCGGCGATCGCGCAGGCCGGACGCAGTCGCGCTCCGGCGGCATGTGCGGCATCGATGTCTCGGGCCAGGGCTTGGCGATCTTCGAGGCCGATCATTCGTCCTCGCCTTTGTTGAAGATCGCCGCCACTTTTTTTGACAGCACCAGGAGAGCCGCAGTCTCTGCCAGCGCCCGATCCTTGCGCAGCAGGTCGCGCTCCAGTTCCTTGATGCGCTTGGCGGAGGCTCGCGTGGCCTGCGGGCTGGCCCGGGCCTCCTCGGGTTCGGCCAGCGCGGCTGTCGCACTGGTGTGCCATTTGTCGAGCTCGGCGGGGTACACCCCGTGCTCGCGGCACCATGCGCTCTTCGCGGCCTCGGCCATCGCCGCCGTTGTGATTACCGCCTCAAGCCGGGCGCGCGCAGTCCATGCCCGCCCTCGCGCGGGCATGGACTGCGCATCCTCGCGCCAACGTTCCAGTGTTCCCACTCCAATGCCAACCTCACGCGCCACCACCTCCAGCGCCGAACTCTCCGGCGGAAGCAACCTTGCTACCGCTCGGTCCTTGAATGCTTGTCCGTATCGAGCCACTCTCATCCTTCATCGCCGCCCCCGGGTTCTTGGTTCTATGGAAGCGACAACTATTCTGYCGCGGGGGGGGGTAGAGACGTGCTCGCCAGATTTTTCAATTCGCAGGGCCACGTCCCTGAGGGGCGAAAGCGCTCGTGGAGTTGGTACCGAGGGGATTGGTACCGAGACCCCGCCGCTACGTCGCGCAACCCGTCGTGAGAAATGGCCAGCCCGGGCCCCCGAGGCCCAGTGATGAGGAAGGGCCCTCTGCCATTGTTGGGGCTATCCGCGCGCCAGCAGCACTTCATGAACGTGATGCCGTTGCGCTGACCCTTCTCCTCGTCGCCGGCATCGTGACGCCTTGCATCGCCCGCGCGGACGCGCAAAATCTAGCGCTCAGCCCCAGAAAAGGAGCCGCCGTGTCCTTGGAGCTTCTTCGCCAAATCGCCGAGCGACGGCTGCCATACACGATCTATGCACCGGCACTCATCGACCAGCTACGGGTGCTTCGGGCTGCCGGGATCCTATAGTTCTGCGCGCCGGTCGGCCGCCCCAAACTAGCGCCATGCTCCCATTCCTACGACGCAAAGCCCGTCATCCTGAGCGGGTGGACCCCGAACTGCCTGATGTCAGTCAGCCCGTGCCGCTGTCCGATCCGCCCACGTGCGGCCCGGCCGACGGCATGACGGTCAGCGAGTTGTCCGAACTGGAAGCACGCGCCCTTTGCGCGCGCGAGGGTATCCCGGTTTTCTGGCCGCGGCCCGATCGCGACAAGCGCGCCGCCTGAGCCGTTAAAAGGACCGACACCCAGATCGGCCGGCGGTCGGCGCTGGTGGCTGTTTCACGATGACCTTGGTCATCGGAACGCACCACCAAGTCTGGCGGTACGCCGTGCCCTTGTCCTTGCTGCCCCGGTAGACCGTTGCACGCCCGTGTGCTTGACTTCGAGGTTGATACGTCCCGACAGACGGGGCGAGCGTTGTTTGCGCAATTATTGGTCGGCGCGGGCTTTCCTGAGCGAGCCGGGCGGGTGTCGTTTGCGGATTTATAGCCATCACCGCTCAGCCCGAGGAGCTTGCGCGCCCCGTGCTGCTTGAATCGTCGTCTGCGCATTTATTTGCCGGGAACAGCTGTTTGTTCTGCGAGAACAAACTCGTAGTCCGCCGAATAAAGTCGTAGAACTGCGCTGGGCTGTTCGGCCCTCGCGAAGTGAAGCATGCCGACGGTCGCTGCCCAGGACGATCTGAGGGCGGGCAGGGGCTGCAGTGCCAGGTCGACCACGCCGGGCAACACGCGAGCACAACAAATCCAGCACTGACCTTGCCCGTGTTGCCCGCACTCCATAGGCTGCCGATTATGCGGACTTCCTGTCTTGCTGCTGGGCCGCGATCCAGCGTTGCTCAAACATCATGGGACTGACATAGCCCAGCGTCGAGTGCAATCTCCTATGGTTGTAGAACGCCAACCAATCGACCACTTCGTCCATCGCCTCGCGCCGCGTTGCAA
>NZ_JBFUCJ010000237.1:0-3684 GCF_056405295.1 Variovorax sp. P1_H2
GGCGCGGCCCGACTCGGTGCTCGATGGCATCTCGGTCTACCAGGCGCGGCTGAACCTCGGCGAGACGCTGGCCAAGCGCGTGATCTCGACCGTGCCGCCGAGCGACATCGACGTCATCATCCCGATCCCCGAATCGAGCCGTCCGAGCGCGACGCAGCTGGCGCACCTGCTGGGCGTTCCGTACCGCGAAGGCTTCGTCAAGAACCGCTACGTCGGCCGCACCTTCATCATGCCGGGGCAGGGCGTGCGCAAGAAGTCGGTGCGCCAGAAGCTCAACGTGATCGCCAGCGAGTTCAAGGGCCGCAACGTGCTCCTGGTCGACGACTCGATCGTGCGCGGCACCACCAGCCGCGAGATCGTGCAGATGGCACGCGACGCCGGGGCCCGCAAGGTGTACCTGGCCAGCGCGGCGCCGCCGGTGCGCTATCCCAACGTCTACGGCATCGACATGCCGACCAAGGACGAACTGGTGGCGCACGACCGCACCGTCGAGGAAATCCGCGAGCTGATCGGCTGCGACGCGCTGATCTACCAGGACGTCGACGCGATGAAGCGCGCCATCGGTTCGCTGAACCCGAAGCTCGACGGCTTCGATGCCTCCTGCTTCGACGGCGTGTACGTCACCGGCGACATCGACACCGAGGCCATCACGCGCATGAACGGCAGCCGTCCGCGCATCGAGGAGACCGAGGAAGACTCGTCCCGCCTCGCACTGCCCAACCTCAGCTGAAGGATCCCGCGTGACCGACCGATCCCTGCCCCCGGGGCTGCACCGCGACACGCTCGCGGTCCGGACAGCGCTCGAGCGCAGCCAGTACGGCGAGAACTCCGAAGCGCTGTTCCTCACCAGCAGCTTCGTGCAGCCCGATGCCGAGACCTCGGCGCGCCGCTTCGCCGGCACCGAGGAGGGCTTCACCTACACCCGCACTTCGAACCCGACCGTGGCCAGCTTCGAACGGCGCCTGGCCGCGCTTGAAGGCACCGAGGCCGCGATCGGCGCCTCCAGCGGCATGGGCGCGATCCTCATGATGTGCATGGGCCTGCTGCGCGCCGSCGACCACGTGGTGTGCTCGCGCTCGGTGTTCGGCTCGACCTTGAACCTGATCGGCCGCGAGTTCGGCAAGTTCGGCGTCGAGACCACCTTCGTCTCGCAGACCGACGTTGCCGAATGGAAGGCGGCGATCCGCCCGACCACCAAGCTGCTGTTCGCCGAGACGCCGACCAATCCGCTGACCGACGTCTGCGACATCCGCGCGCTGGCCGACCTGGCGCATGGCGCGGGCGCGCTGCTGGCGGTCGACAACTGCTTCTGCTCGCCGGCGCTGCAACGGCCGACCGAGCTCGGCGCCGACCTCGTCATCCATTCGGGCACCAAGTACCTCGAAGGGCAGGGCCGCGTGTTGGCCGGCGCCATCTGCGGCTCGTCGAAGCTGATCAACGATGTGTTCGGCCCGGTGGTGCGCACTGCGGGCATGGCGCTGTCGCCGTTCAATGCCTGGGTCGTGCTCAAGGGCCTCGAGACGCTGGGCATCCGCATGCAGGCGCACTGCGCCGGTGCGCTGGCGCTGGCGCAGTGGCTCGAGGCGCAGCCGGGCGTGGCACGCGTGTACTACCCGGGCCTGGCCTCGCATCCGCAGCATGAACTGGCGATGCGCCAGCAGTCGGGACTGGGCGGGGCGGTCGTGTCCTTCGACGTCGAAGGCAGCGGCCCCGAAGCGTCGCGCGCCAACGCCTTCCACGTGATCGACAGCACGCGCGTGCTGAGCATCACGGCCAACCTCGGCGACACCAAGACCACCATCACCCATCCGGCGACCACCTCGCACGGGCGCCTCACCGAAGTGCAGCGGCAGGCGGCCGGCATCGGCCAGGGCCTGATCCGCGTGGCGGTCGGGCTGGACCACATCGACGACATCAAGGCCGACCTCCTGCGAGGTCTAGCCGGCCTGAGCACCCCCGCATGACACAGAAGACCCGTACCCGTTTCGCACCGTCCCCGACCGGCTTCATCCACCTCGGCAACATCCGCTCGGCCCTCTACCCGTGGGCCTTTGCGCGCTCGACCGGCGGCGACTTCATCCTGCGCATCGAGGACACCGACGTCGAGCGCTCGACGCAGGCGGCCGTCGACGTGATCCTCGAAGGCATGCAGTGGCTGGGCCTCGACCATGACGAGGGCCCGTTCTACCAGATGCAGCGCATGGACCGCTACAAGGCGGTGCTGGCCGAGATGCAGGCAGCGAACCTGGTCTACCCCTGCTACATGGGCATGGCCGAGCTCGACGCGCTGCGCGAGAAGCAGATGGCCGCGAAGGAGAAGCCGCGCTACGACGGCACCTGGCGGCCCGAGCCGGGCAAGACCTTGCCGCCGGTGCCCGAGGGCGTGCAGCCGGTGCTGCGCTTTCGCAATCCGCAGGGCGGCGTCGTGGCCTGGGACGACAAGGTCAAGGGCCGCATCGAGATCGGCAACGACGAGCTCGACGACCTCGTGATCGCGCGGCCCGACGGCACGCCGACCTACAACTTCTGCGTCGTGGTCGACGACATCGACATGGCGATCACGCACGTGATCCGCGGCGACGACCACGTCAACAACACGCCGCGCCAGATCAACATCTTCCGCGCCCTCGGCAAGGAGCCGCCGGTGTATGCGCACCTGCCCACCGTGCTCAACGAGCAGGGCGAGAAGATGAGCAAGCGCAACGGCGCCAAGCCGGTGACGCAGTTCCGCGACGAAGGCTTCCTGCCCGAGGCGATGGTCAACTACCTCGCGCGTCTGGGCTGGAGCCACGGCGACGACGAGATCTTCTCGCGCGCGCAGTTCATCGAGTGGTTCAACCTCGATCACCTGGGCCGCAGCGCGGCGCAGTTCGACGAGACCAAGCTGCGTTGGGTCAATGCGCAGCACCTGAAGGCGATGGCCGACGATGCGCTGGCGCCGCTGGTGGCCGCGCAATTGCACAAGCGCGGCATCACGGCCGACGAGCGCCTGCCCGCGATCTGCGGCCTCTTCAAGGACCGCTGCGACACCACCGTCGCGCTCGCGGGATGGGCCGCTGCGTTCTATGCCGACGTGCATCCGAGCGATGCCGATCGCGCGCAGCATATTTCTGCTGCGGTGCGCCCGGCAATCGCCGAACTTGCGGATAAACTATCGGCCGTCGCTTGGGACAAGGCAGCGATCGCATCGGCCATCAAGGAAGTGCTGGTTGCGCAAGGTCTCAAGATGCCGGCACTCGCCATGCCGGTGCGAGTGCTCGTGATGGGCACCCCGCAGACGCCTTCTCTCGATTCGGTCCTCGCGCTTTTTTCTCGCGAAACTATTTTGAAGAGATTGAAGGAAGCCTGATTTTCGGGCTATAATTTGAGGCTCGACACCCAGGGGGGTATAGCTCAGCTGGGAGAGCGCTTGCATGGCATGCAAGAGGTCAGCGGTTCGATCCCGCTTACCTCCACCAACATGGTGTCGAGTTGTAGAAGAGTTTGAGAAACAAGCGCTGATCGCAGCGCGGTTCCTAAGGTTTTGACCCTATCGTCTAGAGGCCTAGGACACCACCCTTTCACGGTGGCTACCGGGGTTCGAATCCCCGTAGGGTCGCCAGTTTCATCGCAAGGTGAAGCCGGCACAAGTCGCAACACTTGGCTCCTTTTGGAGTGAACGTTGTCTACCAGGAGTGGTAGTTC
>NZ_JBFUCJ010000238.1:0-3626 GCF_056405295.1 Variovorax sp. P1_H2
AAGCTAAGCTGAGCGGCGCCAACATCAGCATCACCGCCACCGGCGACAACGGCACCAGCGGCGCCGTCACCATCGCGGGCACCACCATCGACACGCCCGGCAAGCTCCAGCTCGAAGGCGACAGCGTCAACCTCGCGCTGCAATCGACCGAATCGAGCACGAGCCACACGGGCGGCAAGCGCAACCTGGTGTGGCAGAGCACCAAGGACTCGGGCACCGCCGACGAGACGCTGCACTACAACCAGATCAACGCCGGCGCGCTGGAGGTCAATGCCAATCGCGTGACGGTGGGCATGAACGCCAAGGACAGCGTCGAAGCGCTGGCGCAGCAGCCGGGCATGGAGTGGATCGGCAAGATCAACAGCGACCCGAGCCTGGCCGGCAAGGTCGACTGGCAGAAGATCGACGAAGCGCACAAGCAGTGGGACTACGGCAAGAGCGGGCTGACGCCGGAGGGCGCCGCGGTCGTAACAGCCGTCGTGACCTATCTGACATGGGGCGCTGCCTCGACCGCCGGGGGTGCTGTCGCGGGCACGGTCGGTGGCAGTACGGCCGTCTCGGGGGCCGTGGCGGCAGGCATCAGCGCACTCGCGAGCCAGGCCTCGGTGGCGCTCATCAACAACGGGGGCGACCTCGGCAAGACCTTCGATGACCTGGGCAGCAGTTCCAGCGTCAAGAGCCTGTTGACGGCCATCGTCACGGGCGGCGTGCTGGGTGGATTGAACCTGAATCCGACCGGGCTGCCGACGACGGGCGCAGGGGCGAGCGACATCATGACCCAGTTGGGCAAGAACCTGACGGCGGGCGCAGCCAAGGCGGTCATCAGCACGGCCATCAATGGCGGCAGCCTGGAGGATGCGTTGAAGGAAGGGATCATCAATGCCTTCCTCGACACCGCTGCGGCGACGAGTGCCAACTGGATCGGCGGCATCGACGGAGTCGCCAACAAGATTGCCCATGCGATCGCGGGCTGTGCCATCGGCGCTGCGAGGACGGACGGCAGTTGTGCCGCTGGAGCTCTTGGCGCCGTCATCGGGGAACTCTCGGCTGAGCTCTACGGGCGAGAGATCGACACGGTTCAGTTCGCGGCCATGATGAGCAGCATCGCGGCGGCGGTTGCCGGAGGCGATGCGAACCAGATCAACCTCGCGAGTCAGGCTGGGGCGAACGCGGCGGCGAACAACTACCTGAAGCATGATGACGTCGCCCAGCTTGCCAAGACGCTTCAAGCCTGTGGAAGCGATCAGGCGTGCAAAAACCAGGCGATAGACGATGCCTACCTTGTGAGTGCGAAGAATGACGTCGAACTGCTCAACTGCAAGACGACGAACAACTGTGATGCGCTGAAAGCCGCCTACCGGGAAGGCTACAGCGACATCGAAAAGCTGATCGACGCCGGCATGAATCCGGATGACGTCAGCCGCGTCCTGGCGATGGAGAGCAACGCCCAAACCATCATTCGCAACGGCCTGGACCAGCGCCAGTGCACGACGCAAGCCTGTATCGACAAGGCCAACCTTCTGGTCGGCATCTCCAACGGTCTCAGCAAGATAACGCCGGTCGGTTTGGTCGCGGGCAGTGGCATTGCAGCCTATGAACTGACCACGGCCATCATCAACAACGGCCTGGGCGACACTGCCGCGGCGATCGCGGAAGCCATCATCGGCATCCCCGAGGAGCTGAAGAGTCGGTTGGCAAGCAGCGATCCGCAGGTGAGGGGCGAGGCATTGGTCGACGCATTGGCCATCGGCGGTGTCGCCACTGCGGTGACCGTCAAGCTCGGTCAGGTGGGCGTCAAGGCGGCCAGCAACGTTGCCACTTCGGTGCTCGACAAGGCCGCGACGGACGCACTGCTGAAGTCTGGTGGCGTCGTCGATAGCAGCACCGGATTGCCAATGCTCGACTTGAAGCGACTCAGCAATCCGCAGAAGGCGGTCGCAGGTGATTTGTTCGGTGAAAACACGGTCAAGCAGATCGTGCCTGATGGGACCAAGATTGGTCGATCTCCTGGGCCAGGGCAGTCTGGAATTGACGATCTTTACCAGGTCAATCGGCCCGATGTCGATTACGTGGTCATCGAGTATAAATTCGACAAGTCGACCCTTAGCAGCAAACCGCTGGATGGCAAGCAGATGTCGGATTCTTGGTTGCGAGGGGATGTGACTGACTACAACCGGATTCTGGAGTCGGTCGGGAAAAATCAACCGATGGCTGATGCTATCGAAAAGTCGCTCAGTTCAGGGCGGATTGAGAAATGGGTAGTTCGAACCTTGCCGGATGGAAGTACCGAGATTCGAGTTCTGGACGCGGCCGGCAATGTGAAAAATGTTGATACTTCAAAAGTTCTTCTGCCTGACCTAAATAGCTTGAGAGCACAGCAATGATTCGTGATGTTTTAGGTACCCCTAGCTACTGGGAAAAATGGATTTCATACACTCACGAGGTCATAGCCGACAGGATTTCTGATCTAGAAAAGCCGTCGGGCGACCCCTCGTATCGACCCCAGTATGTGCGCGGCATTGCGCAGCGCTACGAACGCCTGATGTTTCAGCGTTACTCCCGTGGCGATCCTATTCAGGAACTTGGACAGTATTTCGGGCCCATGCTCGACTTCTGGGAAGAGTCGCGCCGTCTTGGGCTCTCGGTTTATCCTCCCGAGCGGCTGTACACCCGCCAGACTTGGGCCGTGAATTTCGACCTCTATATAGACTGCTTCTGGCTTGTGGGCTTGGCGCTGACACTCGAGATCCCTGACGACCTCTGGAATCGTCTGCTAGCGCTGATTGGCAACGAAGGAGAAGACATCCTGCTTGATCGCGTCATTGCCAGCCGTTCCCCGGGTCGCAAGATTGGTACGCAACTGTGCTTCAAGAAGCCCTATGCGCGACTGCTCAAAGCCGTCGATGCGCCGGCGGACCAGCAAGCGGTCAAATTGCGCGAATTCGTCGATCACTGGTACGAAGAAATGGCGACCATCGGCAAATCCGGCCGCGCGAAGCAAGCAGTGCCCTATGCCCATCCGTACTGGCACAAACTGGGCAACGATAACTTCGAAGGTGGCGCGTACTTCGGGCGCTGGTGCGTCGAGGCGGTTGCTGCGGTGAAGGCCTTTGGCATGGATGACAGTCTGTGCCTCGGGCATCCGCACTATCCGGGCGATCTTTTGCGCCCTAACGGGCCGGGCACGCATCCTCCGAGGGCATCGCGCCTTCCGGCATGGATTGCCAAATTGCTGCGTTGAATTTGCGGCGGGGATGACTGCGGGAAAATTCGAACCTGCCGCGTTGTACGGCATCGCCAGAGTCGTGGATCGGCATGAAGTCGGCGGCTGGAAGGTCGACCTGACGCGCAACGGTGTTCATTTTCCGCTTCGCCATCTGGGGGCGGGAGGCTGCGCTGGTCCGGGCTCAGGCGTTGAGCCGACGGCGAACAGGCGGCGCGTCAGACCGGCGGCGTAGGTCAGGCGGGTGGGTCGAACGCGGCGATCGCCGGCGGCAGCGCAGCAGCGGGCGCGACGGGCGCGGGCGCCGGCAACGGCGTCGCCGGTGCGCGCGATGTCCCGATGGTGGTGCGCACCAGCGCGCCGGATACGCGCTTGCCTACGGCAAGCCTGTTCCAGACGAAGC
>NZ_JBFUCJ010000239.1:0-3368 GCF_056405295.1 Variovorax sp. P1_H2
GGCCCAGGCCGACAGCGGGCCGGCGCCGGTCATCAACTTCGGGCCGATCAGCCTGGTCAACGGCCGGATCGATTTCTCCGACCTGTTCATCAAGCCCAACTACTCGGCCGACCTCACCGAGCTGACCGGCAAGCTGAGCGCCTTCTCGTCCAGGCCCCAGGGCGACAAGCCGGCCCTGGCCGAGCTCGAGCTGCGCGGCAAGGCCCAGCAGACGGCCTCGCTGGAGATCACCGGCAAGCTCAATCCGCTGGCCAAGCCGCTCGAACTCGACATCACGGCCCGGATGAAGGAGCTCGACCTGCCGCCGCTGTCGCCCTACACGATCCGGTTCGCCGGCCACGGCATCGAGCGCGGCAAGCTCAGCATGGACGTCAACTACAAGATCGCCCCCGACGGCACCCTGACTGCCGCCAACAAGCTGGTGCTGAACCAGCTGCAGTTCGGCGAACCGGTCGAAGGCGCGCCGGCCAGCCTGCCGGTGCGGCTGGCCGTGGCGCTGCTGGCCGACCGCAACGGCGTGATCGACGTCGACCTGCCGCTGCGGGGGTCGATCAACGACCCGCAGTTCAGCGTCGGCCCGCTGATCCTGAAGGCGATCGTCAACCTGCTCGCGAAGGCCGCCACCGCGCCCTTCGCGCTGCTGACCGGTGGATTCGGTGGTGGCGGCGGCGATTCCAGCACCATCGCCTTCGCCCCGGGCAGTTCGGAACTGTCCAAGGAGGCGAAGGACAACCTCGACAAGGTGGCCAAGGCGCTGAACGACCGGCCGGGCCTGCGGATGACGGTGGTGGGTACCTCGAGCCTCGAGAAGGAGCGCGATGCCTACCAGCGCCAGCGCCTGCGCGCGATGACGCAGGCCGAAAAGCGCCGCGTCGCGGTGCGGGCCGGCAAGGATGCGGCCGAGGTCGGCCCGGTCAGCGATGCCGAATACCCGGAACTCCTGACTGCGGTCTACAAGCGCTCGGAAATCACCAAGCCGCGCAACATGGTCGGATTGGCCAAGGACCTGCCGGTCCAGGAGATGGAAAACCTGCTCCTGGCCAGCATCGCGGTCGACGAGGAGTCGATGCGGCAACTGGCGGTGGAGCGCGGCGCCGCGGCACGCGACTACCTGCTGGCCCAGAAGCTGCCCAGCGAGCGTTTGTTCCTCGGCGCGGTGCGGACCAAGGCTGAAGGAGACGACTGGAAACCCGGCGCCGAACTGAAACTGGCGACCCGTTGACCCGCAGCGCCGCAAGTCGGTGAAAATGGAGCCATGCGCCGGCCATTGCCGGCGCCTCGCTTTTCCCTACAGATAACGATATTCGCTCAGTGACTTCAACTTCCTCCAAGCCTCACGACCTCCAGTCCCTCGACACCTTGACCGGAGGCGCCTTCACCGCGCCGACCTCGGGCGAGCGCGCCCAGCGCATCCGGGATTGGCTCGCGGCCAATCCGTCGCCCGAGCAGATGCAGGACGTCTTCAAGGAGCTGAGCGGGCGCGACAAGGGTGCCGCGCGGCTGCTGCGCGAGAAGCTCGACGAGCTCAAGCGGGCCAAGGGCCAGGAGGCGATGGCGGTCGAATGGACCCACAAGGCCGAGGCCCTGCTGGCGCAGCCGAAGCTCAATATCGCCGATGCGCTGGCTTGGCAGCGCGACGCCGCCAAGGCCGGCGCACCGCTGTCGCGCGAGCCGCTGGCGGGCCTGAAGGCCCGGCTGGCCGAGCGTGTGAAGGGCATCGAGGACCTGCAGCATCGAGCCCAGGTCCACCGCGAGGCTGCGGTGTTGCTGGCCCAGCGCTTCGAGGTGCTGTCGACCAAGAGCTGGCGCGATGCCCAGGGCGTCGAAGAGGCGCTGCGCGCGGATGTGGCCCACTGGCAGCAGCAGGCGGCCGAGATCGCCGCCGACCCGAACTGGAGCAGCCTCGACGCCCGTTTCGCGCCGCAGCTCGAATCCTCCAAGGCGCAGTTGCTGGTGGTGTCCGATGCGTTCAACGACGCCCTGGCCCTGGCCGTGGCCGCCGCGGCGGATGCCGCCGCGCCGCTGCCGCCGGTGCCGGTCTGGGCCGACGAGTTGCGGGTGGCGCGAGGCGGCACGCCCGAGGCCGCACCGGCTGCGCCGCCCAAGCCGGCCGCGCCCAAGGTCGATCCCGAAAAGCGCGCCCTGGCGCAGGACGCAGTCCAGTCCGTGCTCGCCAAGCTCGAGCAGGAAACCGCCGAAGGCCATGGCAAGGCCAGTGCCGGTGCCGCGGCTGCGTTGCGCGCGGTGCTCAAGGAGCACGGCAAGCTGGTCGAGCCGCCGCTCGAGGCCCGGGTCCATGCGGCGCTGGTGGCGGCGGGCGAGCTCGAAGGCTGGCAGCGCTGGAGCGCCGACAAGGTGCGCGAAGACCTGGTTGCCAAGGCCGAGGGCCTGCTCAAGCGGCCCGAGGGCCAGGCGCTGGGCGGCCGCAAGATGCAGGAAACCCTGCGCGCCCTGCGCGAGCAGTGGAAGCAGGCCGACCAGGGCGGCGTGCCCAACCACGCCCTCTGGAAGCGCTTCGACGAAGCCTGCAACGAAGCCCACAAGGTGGTCGAGGCCTGGCTCGAGAAGGTTCGCGCCGATGCGGCCGAGCACCGTGCACTGCGCGCTGCGTTGATCGAGGAGGTCAAGGCCTGGGCGGCCGAACATGCGCAGGCGACCGACCTGAAGGCGCTCAACCGCGCGCTGCACCAGTTCGCCGATCGCTGGCGCGACGCCGGCCATGTCGGCGAGAAAGTGTTCGCCGAACTGCAGGCGCAATGGAACGAGGCCTTCGGTGCCGCCCGTGCGCCCTTCGAGGCGGCGCAGAAGGCCAGCGTCGAGCGCCGCCAGGCGATGATCGCCGAGGCCGCCGAGCTCGGTGCGGCGCCGATGCTGCGGATCGACGCCGTCAAGGCGCTGCAGCAGCGCTGGCAGCAGGAGGCGCAGTCGGTGCCGCTCGATCGCCGCCACGAGCAGAAGCTCTGGGACGCTTTCCGGGCCCCGATCGACGAGGCCTTCAACCGCAAGACGGCCGAGCGCGAGAAGGCCTCGGCCGCGATGAGCGAACATGACCGCCATGTCCTGAACGCCTCCAAGGCGCTCGAGGCCGCCAACAGCACCGGTGACGCCCAGAAGATCCGCGCGGCGGTGGCACAGCTCGAAGCCGCGTTGCGCGGCGAAGCGCCGCCGCCGGCGCCCCCGGCTGCCGCACCGGTCCAGGCCGCGAATGCCGACGGTCCCGCGGTGGGCGCGACCGAGGTGGTGGCGCCGGGCCAGGCCGCGGCCGAATTCGGCGAGAGCGCCGAGCAGGCGCCCGGGCCGGAGGACGCCGAGGCGCTGCCCACCGCCGAGCGCGCCGATGCGCCCGCCGTCGACGGCCTGGTGGCGCC
>NZ_JBFUCJ010000240.1:0-3341 GCF_056405295.1 Variovorax sp. P1_H2
CCAACGGCTTCGTCATCGTGAGTCTGCCGACGCCGGCCGATGGCGCGACTCTCAACGTGAGCGCGACCAGCACCGACCTGGCGGGCAACGTCTCCGCTGAGGCGACGGACTCGGCTGTCCTCGACATCACGCCGCCGACGGCTCCGACCATTGCGGTCGACGCCATCACGGCAGACAACGTGATCAACAACGCCGAAGCGGCTTCGACCGTGGCGGTGAGCGGCACGACCACTGGTACGCAAGCTGGTGATGTGGTCACTCTGGTGATCAACGGCGTCAGCTATAGCGGCACCGTGGACGCAGACGGCGCCTGGAGCATCGACGTACTTGGTTCGGATCTGGCAGCAGATGCCGACACCTCCGTCGAAGCCAGCGTCACCACCCGTGATGCAGCCGGCAACAGCGCCAGCGGCAACGCTTCGCACGCCTACGGCGTCAGCTCGACGGTACCCACCATCACGGTGGTTGGCCCGATCGCAGGCGACGGCGTGATCAACGCAGCGGAAGCCGAAGCCCTGGTGGTGAGCGGCACGACCACGAACGTGGAAGACGGCCAGACGGTCACGCTGATCTTCAGCGACGGCGTGAACAGCGTGGTCGTGACGGGTACGGTCAACGGCAATACCTGGACGGCTGGCGCGGCCGACCTGAGCGGCCTGGACAACGGCACGATCACGGTCACGGCGAACGTCAGCAACGCGGCCGGCAACCCGGCCAGCGACAGCGCGAGCGCCGAGATGGACATCACGCCGCCGGAGGCACCGACCATTGCGATCGATGCCATCACGGCGGACAACGTGATCAACAACGCCGAAGCGGCTTCAACCGTGGCGGTGAGCGGCACGACCACTGGTACGCAAGCCGGCGACGTGGTCACCTTGGTGATCAACGGTGTCAGCTACAGCGGCACCGTGGACGCAGGCGGTGCCTGGAGCATCGACGTGGCAGGTTCGGACCTGGCCGCAGACGCAGACACCACCGTCGAAGCCAGCGTGGTGACGCGCGATACGGCGGGCAACAGCGCCAGCGGCAGTGCTTCGMACGCCTACGGCGTCAGCTCGACGGTACCCACCATCACGGTGGGCGGCCCGATCGCTGGCGACGGCGTGATCAACGCTGCAGAGGCCGAAGCCCTGGTGGTGAGCGGCACGACCACGAATGTGGAAGACGGCCAGACCGTCACGCTGACCTTCAGCGATGGCGTGAACAGCGTGGTGGTCACGGGCACGGTCACGGGCGGCGTATGGACGGCCGATGCGGCCGACCTGAGCGGCCTGACCGACGGCACGATCACGGTCACGGCAGCAGTGAGCAACGCAGCCGGCAACCCGGCCAGCGACAGCGACAGCGCCGAGATGGACATCACGCCGCCGGAGGCACCGACCATTGCGATCGATGCCATCACGGCGGACAACGTGATCAACAACGCCGAAGCGGCTTCGACCGTGGCGGTGAGCGGCACGACCACTGGTACGCAGGAAGGCGATGTGGTCATCTTGATGATCAACGGTGTCAGCTACAGCGGTACCGTGAACGCAGACGGCGCCTGGAGCATCGAGGTGGCGGGCTCGGACCTGGCCGCAGATGCCGACACCACCGTTGAAGCCAGGGTGGTGACGCGCGATACGGCGGGCAACAGCGCCAGCGGCAGTGCTTCGCACGCCTACGGCGTCAGCTCGACSGTCCCCACCATCACGGTGGKYGGCCCGATCGCGGGCGACGGYGTGATCAACGCMGCCGARGCCGAAGCCCTGGTGGTGAGCGGAACGACGACGAATGTGGAAGACGGCCAGACGGTCACGCTGACCTTCAGCGACGGCGTGAACAGCGTGGTGGTCACGGCCTTCGTCAACGGTGGTGTGTGGACGACCTCGGCCGCCGATCTCGGCGGCTTGACCAGCGGCACGATCACGATCACGGCGAACGTCAGCAACGCAGCTGGCAACCCGGCGAGCCACAGCGACAGCGCCGTGCTGGAAATGACGCCACCATCGACGCCTGTCGTGACCGAGAACAACGGCAACGGCCTGGGCGGCACSGGCGARGAAGGCAGCACCGTGGTCGTCACCGACGGTGGCGGCAATGTCGTGGGCAGCGCCGTGGTGGATCCSGACGGCAACTGGCGCATCGAGCCGAACCCGCTGCCYGAAGGCGAGCCGGGMACGATCGAGGCGATCGACGAKKCGGGCAACAAGTCCGARYCGGTCGAGATCGTGGGYGGTGACCAGACSGMKCCGACGACSCCTGTGGTCAATGAGAACAACRGYGGYGGCCTGGSCGGCACYGGYGARGAAGGCAGCAYCGTGRTCGTCACCGACGGTGGCGGCAATGTCGTGGGCAGCGCCGTGGTGGATCCSGACGGCAACTGGCGCATCGAGCCGAACCCGCTGCCYGAAGGCGAGCCGGGAACGATCGAGGCGATCGAYGRTKCGGGCAACAAGTCCGAAYCGGTCGAGATCGTGGGYGGTGACCAGACGGCGCCCGTCATCGGCGTCGAGATCGTCAGCGATGCCAACAACGATGGTGTCATCAGCGGCCCCGAGCTGGGTGCCGGCATTCAGGTCAAGGTGAGCCTGGTCTCCGGCGCAGCGGCCGGCGACGTGATCGCCGTGACCGATGGCACGAACATCATCAACGTCACGCTGGGCGCGGCCGACGTGACCAACGGCTTCGTCATCGTGAGTCTGCCGACGCCGGCCGATGGCGCGACTCTCAACGTGAGCGCGACCAGCACCGACCTGGCGGGCAACGTCTCCGCTGAGGCGACGGACTCGGCTGTCCTCGACATCACGCCGCCGACGGCTCCGACCATTGCGGTCGACGCCATCACGGCGGATAACGTGATCAACAACGCGGAAGCGGCTTCGACTGTGGCGGTGAGCGGTACGACCACCGGCACGCAAGCGGGTGACGTGGTCACCTTGGTGATCAACGGCGTGACCTACAGCGGCACCGTGGACGCAGACGGCGCGTGGCGCATCGACGTGGCGGGCTCGGACCTGGCAGCAGATGCCGACACCACCGTCGAAGCCAGCGTCACCACCCGTGATGCAGCCGGCAACAGCGCCAGCGGCAACGTTTCGCACATCTACGGCGTCAGCTCGACGGTGCCCACCATCACGGTGGGCGGCCCGATCGCTGGCGACGGTGTGATCAACGCAGCCGAGGCCGAAGCCCTGGTGGTGAGCGGCACGACCACGAACGTGGAAGACGGCCAGACGGTCACGCTGATCTTCAGCGACGGCGTGAACAGCGTGGTCGTGACGGGTACGGTCAACGGCAATACCTGGACGGCTGGCGCGGCCGACCTGAGCGGCCTGGACAACGGCACGATCACGGTC
>NZ_JBFUCJ010000241.1:0-3163 GCF_056405295.1 Variovorax sp. P1_H2
CTTGGCTCGCTCTACGCCGGATGAGGCGTACTTCGCCGCCCTGCCGCACCTGAAGCTGGCTGCGTAAGATGAAATCCCTGGTGCGCCCCGAGTTGCCCACCGCGTCGGTCGGTTCGTCGCGAGCGCCGACCGCCGCCGTGGACAACTCTGCACCGTTGGCAAACCGCCCGCAATCCACTTAAGAATCGGGGAATGCTGTTCAGACAAGCGGGGCCACTTCTGGTGTCTCGAAATGCGCGCGCCTAATATGGCGTTTGAGAGGGATGTGCCCAAAGCGGCGAACCCCAAGAGATTCGGCGCGTTACGTCATATTGAAGCGAAAGCAAGGGTACATGCTCCTGGGCCTTGCCCCATAGTTCTTTCACGCTATTCTGTTCCCGCAACGTCACGATCTTGCGCAAACCTACCGCCGACCCGTCGCCGACCGCTGAGCCCGTCCTGCCAAGCAGTCTTTTGGCCAGTGTCGAGCCTTCGGCTGCGACTGAGGAAGCCCAAACGCATTGGTTCTGCCCTGAATGTGCTGCCGCGCTGCACCCGTGGGTACGGCTAGGGTTCATCAATCGGCGCCGCGCCAGGGCAAGCCTGCGCTCGGCCAGGGCTCGCCCCTCAAAAGGCGCGACAGATGCAGGCACCGTCTCTGCGCTCGCTTCCATCAAAGTCGTAAAACCGCGTCCTTACCAGCGAATAGATGCGGATTTACACCAGCGCTGACAGGTGGAACAGCGGCGGTCCACGCCGGGGATTTTTTCGACCCGTACAAGGCGCAACTCACAGGCTCGGCGCATCCAGCGGCGCAAGGCGCCTCAGGAGGTGCTGTGTCGACGAGATTCCGAAGACGGCCGTCGGCAAGCTGAACCGCAAGCAGCTTTGCGACCGCTACGGACGCTCCGCGCCGACGATGCAGTGGAAGATCTAGCCGGCACGGCTCAGCCGTAGAGCCCGGCCAGTTTCTCCTGCCCGGCCTCGCACTGCGCGCCCAGGGGCAGCACGCAGACGAACTGGCCGCCCAGTCGGCATCCACTCGCGCCGTCGCAGCCGATGCGAAGGAAAATCCGATATGTAGCGTTCATCGAGCATCGCCGCACCTTGCCATACAGCGCGGACTGTCAATTCCAACCACAGGAGTCATTCTTCCATGCCCACCGACGACGACACCAAGCCTTCCGCCACGCACAGCGCGTATCTGGAGGAAAAGGCCTTCAAATCGCGCACGTTGCTGATCTTCGGCGCGATCACCGACGCGGTGGCGGCCGATGTCACGCGCCGCCTCATCGCACTCGATGCGGACAGCCAGGCGCCGATCGACATCCTGGTGAGTTCGCCGGGCGGGCACCTGGAGTCGGGCGACGCGATCCACGACATCGTGCGCTTCATCACCGCGCCGGTGAACATGATCGGCACCGGCTGGGTGGGCAGCGCTGCCACGCACCTCTTCCTGGCGGCGCCCCGAGAGCGACGCGTCTGCCTGCCCAACACCCGCTTCTTGATTCACCAGCCGAGTGGCGGCGCAGGCGGGCAGGCGACCGACATCGCGATCCAGGCGCAGGAGATCGTCAAGGCCCGCGAGCGCATCGCCCACGAGATCGCGCGCGAAACCGGCAAGCCGCTGGAGGAGGTGCTGGTCGACATCGAACGCGACCGCTGGCTGTCGGCCGAGGAAGCGGTGACCTATGGGCTGGTCTCGCGCATCATCCATCGCAAAACCGAGTTGCGGACTTAGAAGCCATCCGCAAAGACGGATCAGCGCCAGTCGCCGCGCAGCGCCGCCACCTGGTCGGCGTAGGTCGCCTCGATGCGCTGCAGGCGCGCCTGGCGCGCCGCCTCGTTCACCAACTGCGAGGTCATGGCGCTTTGCCTCGCCAACTGATAGGAAAGCTTGGCGGCCGGCATCAGCGAGCTGTTGTCGGCCGCGACAAAGCCCGCGAGGTCGTGCCGGGCCTTCAGCACCGCACGTTCGACATCGCCGCGCGGCCCCTTGCCGCGCGCGTATTTGACGAGAATGGTCTGCACCTGCTTCTGGAATGCGGGGCCGTGGTCGCGCCGCATGACGATCTGCGCATGCGGGATGGGTTCGGATTCCCAGATCACCTGCAGCCGGTCGGCTTCGGCCGGGAATTGAAGCTTGAAGCGCTCGAAGTCGGCCGTGTTGTTGGTCGCCACGTCGGCCTCGCCGTTGGCCACGGCCAGGGCCGTCGCCTGGTGCGTGCCGACCACCTCGCTGCGAAAACGCGTCTCCATGGCAATGTGATTGGGCAGGAAGAGCTGCAGCTGCGGCACGATGGAGCCCGAGACCGACCGGCTCTCGCCGCGCGCGATCCGCCAGTTCTCGGGCTCGGCCAGGAGACTAAGGTGGTGTAGTCACCCGTCTTGCGCGTGATCTGCCCCCGTCGCACACATCCACCGCGGTTTAGTCCATCGGCCATCACCGGTCCTTGGACCGCGCCAATCGGGCGGCAGCTCAAGACTGGTTGCAGCCGGTCGCCTTCGGCCTGTCGAACGGCGGCGGCTGACGAAAGCTGACCTTGGACGTCTTCTTCGCGAGCGTCCGGTCTACCTTAGAACTTGACTTCGCAGACATCGTCGAGGAAATCCGATTTGGCGACAGCACACGGATCGAGGGTGGCAACGGACGGGCAGGAAGAAATCTCGTGTGGACGGCTCCTTCCGCCTGTCGAGAAATGGCGCTCGGGGAGCCCGATCCGGTCGTTTGGACTTTGAGTCCGCCTGCTCCAAACCTCGACATATATCCGGCCAAGTATGGCGCGAAACTCCTCATGATTCAACGTCTCACGCAGCCCTTGCGTTCTTTATCGAATTTGGTCTGCGAGGTTGCGAAGTACCAGATCTGCTTTCCTTCTTGCAACTGCAAATCTGGGGCCACGCCGCCCAGAGACGAACAGCGCGCTCGGCTCGTATCAGTTCTACTTTCTTCATGTCAGACCCACTTGCGGGGGCCTTCGACGAGGTATTTCAGCGGCCTGCCAAGCGTTCGAGCGTCCGAGTTCGATATTCCCTCGGCCCGAGGCCCGTGTGCCGCTTGAAAAAGCGGCAGAAGTAGGCGGGGTCCTGAAAGCCGAGGTCGAAGGCCAACCTGGACACGGGCGCCGCTACGTGTACGAGCCTGCGGCAGGCTTCGCGCGCAAGCCGGGTATGGATCAAGGAC
>NZ_JBFUCJ010000242.1:0-3144 GCF_056405295.1 Variovorax sp. P1_H2
AGCCATCGGTGCGTACTACGACGACGGTGAAACCGTCGACGAGGTCAACGGCCCCTGATCCGGGATCATCTGGCAAGGTGGGACGACCAGCCGCTTACCGTGCCCGAGCTCAAGGGCTCGTGTGCCGGCGTCGCCGAAGGATCGCTTCTTTGCGCGAACGCGATAGTCGGGGTCTTCGTCGAAGACATGGTTAGCGCACAACGCGGCGTACGAATCGAAACCCAGCGTCGCGGCCAGGATTTCGTAAACGTGCCCGAGCTTCATTGACGAGCCCGATGTGTCCCGAAGGGCGCGTTGCGCCGTATGAACGATCTTCTTGATGGTCATAGCAATCCTTTCGTGGTGGCAACACCGCGGCGAAGCGAACGCACACGTTTAAAGCCTCGACGCGGCAGCGCCAAAAGGAAATTGCAGATGACTGAGAAGAGGGAGAGCCTTGTTTTACTCGTGTGCAAGTACGGTGGGCACCGGCGTAAAGTTTAGCGATTTGGCCGATGGTTGGCACTCCTGCGTTGCAGTTTCGCAACCGCTACGCGGCACTAGAACGCCTTCGGTGGTCACTGCCTCACCGCATTGGCCACGATCAACCGCGAAGTCGCCCGCGTCGCCCCCACATAGAACAACCGCATCTCCTCCAGCGGATCGCCCTCCTCCGCCTTCGCGCCCGCCACGGCCTGCCGTGCCCCCATCACCGCCACCACCGGAAACTCCAGCCCCTTGCTCGCATGCAGGGTCATCACATTGATGGTGTCGGCCAGCGGGTCGAAGTCGTGCGCGCCCTTGCGCACCTTGTGCGGCAGGCGGCGGCGGTGCAAGGCCTTCGCGCATTCGTCCATCAGCGCCCAGCTGCGGCACAGCACCGCCATGTCGCCCCAGGCATGGCCTTCGTTGTGGGCGCTGGCCATCAGCTCGGCGATGCGCTCGGCCTGCTCGCGCGAGGTGGGCAGGCCGACGACGATCGGCTCTGCGCCGTCGCGGCCGCAGCTCACGGGGTGCAGCAGCGGGATGCCGTCGTCGTCCTTCTCCTGCGGGCGCAGCAACTCGCTCGCCATCGCACTGGCGGCCTGCAGGATCTGGCGGGTGTTGCGGTAGTTGATCTTCAGGATGGTGGTCCGGCCCTGCGCCTGCACGCCAACGCTCTTGAAGCTGAAGGGCTTACCGCCGCGGCGCTTGTCGTAGATGCTCTGGGCATCGTCGTACAGCAGCAGCAGGCTGTTGGTGGTGGGGTCGACCATCTGCGTGACCAGCTTGAGCCATTCGGGCGCGAAGTCGTGGCCCTCGTCGACCAGCACCGCCAGGTACTGGCCCGAGGGGATCATGCGGCGGTCGACGCCGTCGATGACGTTCTGCACCATCTGCTCCATGAACGCCCCCACGGGCAAGCCATTGGGCGGCAGGGGCTGGCCGAAGGCCACCAGCTGGTCGCGGCACCACTTGTGGAAGTGCCGCACATGCACGCGCCCGGCCAATTGCTTGGCCTGCATCACGGCCTGCAGCTTGACCGCCAGCGGCTCGTTGTAGCAAAGCACGAGCACCGGCTTGGCCGCGTCGCTGCCGGCAGCGGCCTTGGCCAGGTACTCCGCACGGTAGCCCAGGATCATGGTCTTGCCGGAGCCGGCCACGCCGTGGATCACGCGGTGGCCGTCGCCGAGGCTGCGCGCCAGCTGCTCCTGCTGCAGGTCCATGACGCGCAGGAAGTCGGGGATGGTGGCAGCTTCATCCGCATCGTCAAAAGAAGGCGACGCAGCGAAGAGCGTGCCCTGCTCGGCCACGCGCACTTCGGGAAACAGGTTCCAGCGCACGCGGTCGATCTGGGGCAGCGAGAGCGTGCCGCGCATGAGGCGCGGGAACATCTCCCACAGCCGGCGCTGGAAGGGCTCCGGCTCGCACTCCTCCAGCATCTCGTCGGAGCAGATCACGCGGTGCGGCTCGATCGCGTTGCCGAGGCCCGCCGCATCGAACTGCTTGCGCGTGATGCGCGTGAAGACGACGCCGTAGCTCCACGGGAAGGTGAGCATGCCTTGCCACTTGCCCTCGTGAACGATCAGCTGCGCATCGCGCTTGAGCGCATCGACCACCTGCAGCGTCTGGTGGCGGGCCTGCTCGATGGGGTTGGGCACGCTCTTGGGCACGMCGTCGGGCGCGATCACCCAGTCGCCCCGGCTCGCCTTCTGGATGGTGTCGAGGCGCCAGTCCTTGGTCTCCAGGATCAGCAAGCCACGGCGCGGGTGCAGCACGACGAAGTCGGGATGGCACTGCTTGGGGCCGATGGGGACGTCGTACCAGAGCAGATAGTCGTCGTCGAGCTTCTGCTGCAGGCGCTCGGCGAGGCGGCGCTCGCCGGAGGTCATGCGGGTGACGCAGGTGCTTAGGGCGGGGAGGAGGACGGCCATCGAGGGTTCCGGGATGATCAGCTTGCCATCATGTCGCTGCCATGCTCGGCGGAGAACAGCTGGCTGACGAACGAGTTCTCAGTTGTGAAATATGTCCGACCGGCCATCGCCAGGCCATTGGCTCATCACTTTTGGGGAGGAGATGGTGAGTTGGCGCAAGAAATGGGCAGATCCTGCAGAGACCCAAGTCCCATGGGTCACAATATGTTTCTAAAAATTTCGATTGCAGGCAATCGATTAAAAAAGCCGTGAAGAGACGCTGAGCATGTGCGCACAGCGACCTCGCACTGGCAATTTGACAAGGAGGAGCAAGCGGATGACGGTGTTCGAAACCATGCAGGTGGCAGTACAGGACTGTCTCAAGAAATTGCCGGTAATCGTTCTCGGCAGCGGAGCGTCCGCGGCACATGGTATTCCAGGCATGTGGCCCCTCGGGGAGCATCTGGCCGCCTCCGCCTTGCCCGTCAATTGCTCTTCCAAGGAAGATTTCGATGGCTGGAGCGCCTTTCTCGAAAAGATCAAGCACTCTGACTTAGAGTCGGCGCTTACAGGCATACAGGTAACCGAGGGCGTACTTGAGCACATCGTGGCTACAACATGGAAATTCCTGAATATTGCCGACTTTGATGTCTTTCACGGCGTTCTTACCAATCGCCAACTGCTTCCTCTAAGTCGGTTGTTTCGACATCTTTTTCGAAGCACAGCGACGGAGCTTCAGGTGGTGACCCCAAACTACGACAGAGTCGCCGAA
>NZ_JBFUCJ010000243.1:0-3098 GCF_056405295.1 Variovorax sp. P1_H2
CCCGTGCCCGGGCGCTCAACCCGGCGCGTTGGTCCGGGTCTACTCGCGACTGGTCGCCCGTCGGCGCCGTGACCCTCAACCCCGAACGTGACTGCATCGTTCAGACACATTCGAGGGCATCAAACATACAGCCGTTGGCTGCATGAACGAGGCGACAACTACCTTGACGCGCGCCGACTCCTGATGCTGTGTATGTTCACGGACATCTTACTGTCAACGGCGAGAAGATGAGTAAGAGCCGAGGCAACGGAATAGACCCGCTTAGATACCTGGATCTGGGGATGAACCCGGAGTGGATGCGGTACTACTTGGCGACGAAACTTAACAGCCGTGTTGAGGACGCGGACTTCAACTCAATCGATTTCGCGAACCGAGTGAATGCTGACCTAGTTGGAAAGTACGTCAACATCGGAAGCCGCGCAGCTGGATTTATCCGTAAGAAGTTCGATGGAAAGTTGGCTGCCCTAGATCCGGAGGGCGGCGCGCTCATCGGCAACCTTCAAGACCTTGTGCGGACGTCCGCTGAACTATACGAAAGGCGGGAGTTTAGCCGATGCATACGAGAGATCATGGTGATGGCTGATCGAGTAAACGAGTTCATTGACAAACACAAGCCATGGGAACTAGCGAAAGAGCAAAGCAAAGATTCTCAGTTGCAGCAAGTTTGCAGCGCATGCATCGAGGCATTTAGATTGCTCACGATTTGCCTTAAGCCGGTTATTCCATGCGTGGCCAGGCAAGTGGAAGAATTTTTGAACATCGGATCGCTGGAGTTCACACACTCGCTATTGCTGCTCGGAGCAGGTCACCGCATATCAGAGTATCGTCACCTAATTCGGAGAGTTGAGCCAGGCGCGATTGACGCTGCGTTCAACGTGGCCTGATGGATATCGGGCTGGACTTGAATTGGCATCTGACTGCCCAGAGGAATGTGAACGTGTCAGTGGGCAATGAGCTCCGCTTTTGCGAGGTCGAGTGAGTGGATAAGCCGCCAGTTCCTCTCTCTCGGCAGTTCTTGGCCTTTCTTTGGCCAGTCATGCTCTCCAATCTCGTGCAAGCGATTTCGAGCACGGCTAGCGGGATCTATATTGGCAATCTGCTAGGCATGGAGGCGTACGCGGCAGTGGCCGTGTTTGCGCCACCAATGATGCTCGTTTCATCCTTTGTTATCGGGACTGGTACCGGCGCTTCCGTATTGGCAGGCCATGCATTGGGAGCGAGTGACTCTGACCGGCTTCGTGCGGTTGGACACACGGCCCTCTGCTTCGCCGTCGTGCTAGGCATGGTTGCAGCGGTGACTGGATTCATCTTCGCCGAAAGCCTTATTAACGTACTCGCCACCCCAGTTGAGATACGCGTCCAAGCCAGAGTCTATGTCCAGGCGATGATGCCAGTGCTCCCACTCCAGTTTGTGCTGATTGCAGCTGTTTCGCTGTTGCGAGGGACAGGCGATGCACGAACACCGCTTTGTACGTCGACTGTCACCTCGCTTGGAACCTTGATCGCGACTCCCCTTCTCATTGAGCGGCTGGGAATCGCTGGCGCCGCGGCAGGCTTGTTCATTGCGCATTCTGCAGCCTTACTCTGGATATTCATGGCGCTTCGAGGTAGTCAGCACGCGTTGACACCCATGTTTGTGGGTCGATGGAAGGTAAGCGCTTCGTTGCTGTTTAAGCAGATCAAACTCGGTTATCCGATGAGCCTGTTCTTCATCGCGGGTTCGCTAGCCGACATCGGATTGCTCAGACTTGTAAACCTTCATGGACCATCAGCGACGGCGGCTTGGGGCGCAGTGCGCCAGATCATGACCTATGTGCAGTTTTCAGCGGCATCCATTGCAATAGCGACCTCGGTGCTTGCAGCACAGGCCATCGGGGCGCGGAACCGTGCGCGACTAGAGGCGGTACCACGAGTTGCCTTGCGACTAAATCTGTTGACTACGGGAATCACTGCCGCCGTCGCTTCGTTGTTGGCACCGCTCCTTGTTGGTCTATTTCTTGCCGATCTCCGAGCCATCCATATTGGGACCGATGCATTGCGGGTTTTGGTCTTGGGTAGCATCTTCTTTGGCGCGGCAAGCATCCTTACCTCGACAATGCGCGCAAGCGGAAAGGTACTCATCCCGACTGGCATCTCGCTCGGTTGTATAGTGTTGCTACTCAATCCGATTGCGAGCTTCCTGCATGGCCCCGTCGGTCTTCTTGGAATATGGATCGCATATCCGGTGACCTACTTCTGTGCGGCGGCAATGCAATGGATGTACTTTACCCGCATTCATAGGCGCAGTCCGGCTCAGAAGTACGTCTGAGTCTTGGAAGGCGGCCGAGTACCAGACCCGCCGTCGGCAGTTGCTTACCTGTGACCGGCCTGGGAGAGATCCGCAAGCTGAAGGCGGGCGGGCGGGCGGTCCGAGGCGTGGAACCGGAGCAACGGGCTCTGACACCTGCGGTCTCGGCTGATTCGGCGCGTTGCCTCCACCGCTTTGTGATTCGGAAACGGGCGGCAAGCGAGCGAACCCCAGTATGTCCGGTCTCAACGTTGCTCAATTCCTGCCGCTAACTCCGGGGCGGTTGCCGCGACGAGTTCCATAGGCGATCGCGCCTTGGCCATCGCTCCGACAAGTTCAGAGACCTGGCCTGCGGTCGCTCGCTTTCGAGACCGCGCAAGAAGCATAGCCAACATCGTCATCAACTCGCTATGCGTCGCCCCGAAGGCGTCCAAGCGCTGGGTGAGTTCGTGGCGCTCCACTCGCCAGTCTCCGACCCCGTCGAGGATGGTCTGCAGCGCTGGATCGCGCGCCAGGGACTTGTCACGGATGTACGCCGAAACATGCTTGTAGCCGGCGACCGCCGCGGCGTGCTCAAGCCTTGTTCTTTCGTCCTTCGAGTACCAAACAGACACTGAATCGCCCCGGGTTTTGAGGAGGCTCAACACTCTGAGAGGATTGAGCCATGAAGAAGTCAAACAAGTTCTCACCTGAGGTTCGTGAGCGCGCGGTTAGGATGGTGCAGGAGCACCGTGGGGAGTACCCGTCGTTGTGGGCGGCAGTCGAATCGATTGCACCGAAGATCGGCTGCGTGCCGCAGACGCTGCTGGGA
>NZ_JBFUCJ010000244.1:0-3096 GCF_056405295.1 Variovorax sp. P1_H2
TGCCATCGGTCACGGCGATCACGTCGCCGGCCGCT
Source organism: Variovorax sp. P1_H2 (assembly GCF_056405295.1). NCBI lineage: Bacteria > Pseudomonadati > Pseudomonadota > Betaproteobacteria > Burkholderiales > Comamonadaceae > Variovorax > Variovorax sp. P1_H2. Next base: position 36 of record NZ_JBFUCJ010000244.1, read on the forward strand.
GCGCCGGAGACCAGGCTCACCTTGACCTGAATGCCGGCACCCAGCTCGGGGCCGCTGATGACACCATCGTTGTTGGCATCGCTGACGATCTCGACGCCGATGACGGGCGCCGTCTGGTCACCGCCCACGATCTCGACCGGTTCGGACTTGTTGCCCGAACCATCGATCGCCTCGATCGTGCCCGGCTCGCCTTCCGGCAGCGGGTTGGGTTCGATGCGCCAGTTGCCGTCGGGATCGACCACGGTCGAGGACACGTTGCCATCGCCGTCGGTGATCTTGATGATGCTGCCCGGCTCGCCAGTGCCCCCGATTCCGTTGCCGTTGTTCTCGGTGACCGAAGGAGCGTCCGGTGCTTCCGTGTCGCCGGCGTCATGAGGAACCACCGTATCGGCGCTCTTGTTTCCGGAACCATCGACCGCGCTCCCGATCACGTCGCCGCTCGGCTGGGTGCCGTCCGAAATCRCCTTGAAATTGCCGTCTTCACCGACCGCAACCGTCTTCGTGCTGCCATCGGGAAAACGAATCTGCACCGTGCTGCCCGGCTCGGCCTGGCCTGTCACGACCAGCGAACCCGAGGCATCTCGACCGATCTGGAGCACCGGCGCGGCGGGCGCCGTCGTGTCGAGGTCGAGGAACAAGGGCGAGCCGGATCCACCACCGCCGCTGGCGGCCGACACAGCCGCACCCGCCGCAAGGCCGCCACCCAGCACCCACGCCAGCGCGCCGAGATCGAAATCCTGCTGCAGCATGAGCGGCTCGATCGAGTCGATGCTGGAGAAGCCGACCGTCAGTTCGCCCTGACCCTCCGGGAAGGCGGCCAGCCACAGGCTCTTGTCGTCGCCTTGCAGCACCAGATTGCTGGAGGCCCCATCGAAAGACTGGAAGAAGTTCTTGATCGTGATGACCTCACCCGACTGCGTAACCACCACGAGGTCGTTGCCCTCGCGCTTGAAGGTCTTGATCTGCGCACGCGGGAGAGCGAGTTGGACGACCGATGCCGAGGTCAGCGAGATATTTGCACTGGAAACGCTGCTGGCTGCAGCATTCTTCTTGTCGATGATGGTGATCGTAGCCATGAGTTCGCGATGAATGGTTCAGAAATGCCCGGAACAAATTTCCAGTGGGCTCGGTTTATTTGCCGAATTGCCGCCGACGACAACAGCCGCAGCAAATGGAAATAATCAACATTTAGTATGTTGTAACCACGCATCGAAAGCTCTGAGATTTCTCTGAAAACTGCTCTGGAAACCCAATGAAAAGAACGCCAACGTCGTACATCCCGAGCAAGCCGGGCGCAGCGAACGTGACATAAGTCACAAATGGCAACGCAGCCAAGTATCAAATTCAGATTTATTTTTTCGCCCTTCATCTGCAATTGATTCAAGCCGTCTCGGCAAACAGATTTCGACTCTCGGCCTTTGAAATGCCTCGATCTTTGTGAACATCGAGAATTAAAAAGGCTCGAAAGAACTTACGAAGTGCGAAGTCGCCAATGGCCCCCGGTACGACATGGCCGGCGGCAAAAAAAAGCAGTACGCGAGCGCCATCGGTAGATAGACCGCCGAGATGGGGCAGGCACCGCGCAGCATGCGCCGGCGCACGAAGCCAACGAAGGTCGACCCCGACGGGGCGTCCACCGCGCACCGTGCCCGTGCAGGTCACTGCCCGGCGAGTCCGCGAAACGGCAGCACGGTGCAAGCGGAGCCGGCCTGGCCAGCACGGCGTGCGAGCGCTGGGGCGGACCCTCGAGAAATCAGGTTGGACTGTGGTTCGCCCACCTGGCATTCATCGTCGATTGCCCCGCTGCGCTCCTAGAGCGGAAAGGCCGCCAGCCCCCGTTGCCCCTCGCCCCCCTCGACCGGCGTATGGGCCGTGTTCATGATCCAGCAGACCATCGTGAAATAGCCCACCAGCGCGGCGAGATCGACCACCGCCGCCTTGCCGAAGCTGGCCTCGGCCGCCGCGTAGGTCGGCTCGCTGACCCCATGGTGCCGCAGCAGCTCGAGCGCGAAGTCGAGCGCCAGTTGCTCGTCGTCGGCCAGTGGTGTCGCCCGGCGGCCGAGGCGCAGCGCCTCGACCGCACCTGCCTCGACGCCGGCCTTGACCGCCGCGCCCGCATGCAGCACCCATTCGAACTGGTTGCCGACGTGGCGCGCGACCGCGCAGATCACCAGCTCGCGCACGCGTGCATCGAGCGTGCTGTCGAAGCGCAGGTACTCGCCGAGGCTGCCGATGCGCTCCATCAGCACCGGGCTTTGCAGCAGCGGCACGAAGGGACCGAAGACGGCCTTGCGCGGGCCGTCGATCAGCGCTTGCGCAGCCGCGCGCTGTGCCTCGGTCATCGCTTCGGCGGCGGGCAGCGGCAGGCGCTCAGCCCAGGGTTCGGTATGGCCTTGTCGGATCAGCATGCGGGTTCCTTTCAGTTCAATGATTGTCGAGCGCCTGGCACCGGCCGGCGCAGCAGCCAGGCGGCGCTGACGATCAGCGCCACGGCGCCGGTTGCCAGCGCGACGAAGAGTCCGCCGAAGCCCTGCGCCCCGCCGCTCAGGGCCGACGACAACACCGGCCCGGCCATCTGGCCGATGGCGAAGGCCGCGGTCATGCGGCCGAGCGCGCGTGCCGGATCGCCCAGCGCTGTGGCCTTCGCCTCCTGCATGCCGGCCATGGTGGCGACCATGAAAGTCCCCCCGACCAGCAGCGCGGCCGCGAGCACGGTGCCCGTCGACAGGTGCAGCGCCGGCAGCAGGCAGCCCAGCGCCATCAGCAGGTGGCTGCCCGCCAGCACACGCCGGCGCGAGAGACCCGACATCAGCGCGCCTGCGAACAGCGTCGACAACGCGGCTGCGGCACCGAACACCGGCCAGGCCGCGCCGAACACCGAGGGGTCGTCCACCACCGCGCGTGCCAGCACCGGGAGAAAGGTGGCGGGCAGGATATAGCCGAAGCCGAGCACGCCATAGCAGACCACCAGCCCCCACGAAGCGTCGCCGGACGAAGCGCYGCCCGGCGCCGCCCCCCGCCCCGCCGCGGCAACCGGAGCGGCCCCGCGCGGCATCAGCGC
>NZ_JBFUCJ010000245.1:0-3073 GCF_056405295.1 Variovorax sp. P1_H2
GCTTCCTTCGCTCCGCGAGGCACCGCCGCCAGGGCCGCTGCCAAGGTCTTGCCGGTGTAGGAAGCCGAATTCAGGCCCAGCGCGATGACGACGCACCAGAACGGATCGCGCAACACCACCCACAGCAACGAATCCTGGATCGCCTGGAACTGGCTGGCGCCGTAGTAGAGAAGGAACACCTGCACGAGCGCCGGAGTGCCGCGAAAGAACGCGATGTAGCCGCCAGCAGTCCGCCGCAGCCAGCCGCGCACCGAGTTCCTGGCCAACGCGATGGGGAAGGCCAGCATGGTTCCCAGCGTGACCACCAACGCCGTGAGGCCGAGGGTCAGCAAGGCGCCATCGACAAGCCTCGGCAACGATACCCAGACGATTCCGAAGTCAAACATGATTCATGCGCTCAGATGTCGCGCGGATCGGCGCTCCGCCGCCTCGAGCAAGAGGGTTGCGATGCCCGTCAGGGCGAGGTAGATGCAGGCAGCCGCCAGGTACATGGTGAACGGCTGGCGTGTCGCTCCGGAGGCTTCGGCGGCTTTGCGCATGAGCTCTTCGCATCCGACGATCGAGACGATGGAGGTCTGCTTGATCAGCACGATGGACTGGTTGCCGAATGGAGCCAGTGCGGTCCGGGCCGCCTGCGGAATCACCACTGTCCAGAGTGCCTGGATCGGGGACAAGCCGAGCGTTCGCGCGGCCTCTCGCTGGCCCTGCGGAACCGCGAGCAAGGCCCCACGCGCGATCTCGGCAGCGTACGCGCCGAAGGAGACGGCAAGCGCAAACACCCCGGCGGCGAATGCATTGATCTCGACGTATTCGCCGGTGATGAGCGCGAGCGTCAGGGAGCCGCCGAAATAGACCGCAAAGACCACCAGCAGGTCCGGCACGCCACGAATGATCGCCGCGTACAGATAGCCCAGGCTCCTTGGCACGCGATGGCGCCGCAGCTGCAACCAGCAGCCGACCAGGCCGAACACGCTTCCCACGACCAGCGCGGCCGCGGCGAGCTCGACCGTGGCGAGCATTCCCAGAAGCAGTTGGCCGCCGAATCCCTGGAGCATGGACATCTCTTTGCTCGCGCCCGGCTACATCAACTTGAACGGGAAGTACTTCGCCGTGATGCGATCGTAGGTGCCGTCCGCACGAATCGCAGCCAATGCGGCGTTGACCATATCGACCGTCGCTGTGTCGCCCTTGCGCACCGCGATGCCGTTTCCGTCCCCGAGCAAACCGCCCTTGAGGTCGGGACCGACGAAGTCGAAGTTCGAGGCCTCCGGGCTCTTCAGGAATCCCACGAAGTAGGTCACCACGTTGCCCAGGATGTAGTCGACGCGCCCGGCGACGAGATCGAGCTCCGCCGCCTGCGGCGTGTCGTAGAACTTGAGGCTGGAGTCCTTGTAGTTCTGCGTCAGGTAGCTCGCCTGGATCGAACCCCGCTGCACGCCGATCGTCTTGCCCTTGAGGGCTGCCGGCGCGATGTCAGCGGGCGTTCCCTTCTTCGCCACGAAGCGCGAGATGGTGTCCTTGTACCTGTCCGAGAAGTCGACCCGCTGCCTGCGCTGCTCGGTGATCGCCATGCTGGCCACGATGATGTCGAACTTCCTGGCGACAAGACCGGGGATGATGCCGTCCCAATCCTGCGCGACGATTTCACACCTGGCCTTCATCTTTTCGCAGAGTGCGATGGCGATGTCGACGTCCCATCCCTGCAATTTGCCGTCGGCGTTCTTGAAGCTCCAGGGCGGATAGGTCCCCTCGGTCGCAATGCGGTAGGTGGGCTGCTGTGCATGTGCAAAGCCTGAAGCCGCCGCGGCTGCGACAAGGATGCAGAGCAGCTGCCGGCTGATCTGCGGGAGTGTCTTCGAATGTGTCATCAGAGGCCTTTGCGGTGTATGTCCAGGCCTCTATGTTTTGCGCGTTTTGCAGTTGATGCGACTCTTGCACGTCGTAGGAAATCCGCAGTGAGGGAGTCAGGCCTGGGTTGCGGGGCGAATGCGGCGCTGGCGATGCATGTCAGGCGAAAAACCTATCCGTTCAAGCAGTTGCGCGCCCTCCCCGCTGAGCCCTTCGTCGCAAGAAACGACGAGATCACCTGGGGCGAGATCCACGGCCTGGACATCGACAACATCGCGCACTCAAACTGAGTTCGTTCAAGGTTGTCTCATCCAGTTACCCAGTAAATCAATAACTTAGGCAACTTGTTTTCAAAGTTGCACCCCCCGGTTTTTCAAAGTTGTTGGGTGCGCGGCCAACGGCCGGTTTCGGGCAGTTTTGTCGTCCGATGTAGGCCCGGTTGGGGCACACAGCAGAAGTTCACACCGAATCCGACTCTGCCCGAGAGCGGACGTCTGACTTTAGTCGCCGAGAAGCATACCCAACGGCTTAAGCGGCGGCGATCGGCATCCCAATTCCTTTGGAAAACCGACCTGACAGCACGTGCAGCGGCGATCATGATCGAGGCTGCCGCCTTGCTCAAGCTGCGCGTGGAGTTGGAGCGGCGCGGCATCACTGCCGAGGACTTGATGCCCGATGACATGCAAGGCTCTGGCTAGCATCGGCGGCGCGGGACTGGGTCCGAGTAGGCATCTTGCCGGCGCCGAGCGCAGCGGCGGGGGAAGTCCCGAAAACCATCGTACCTGCGAGTGAGGCTTGTTAGGTCTTGGGATCGAACAACAACTCCCAAGAACTACCAAGTCATAGCGAGTGGAGCGACGAGCAGTAGGAGAAAAAAGCTTCCAATTCCGTCGATTTATCAAACACGGCGTCGGCGCCAAGCGCTAGGCAGCGACCGCGAATATCTCCTGTCGGATAGTTCGTCAAGACCACCGCACGCTGCCGTGAAGGTCGTTGGACTAAACCGCTGACGCGGTGGATGTGTGCGACGGGGGCAGATCGCGTTGCGCGGAGTTGAGTTGTACCTTGGTTGCGGGGAATGTTCCCCGGAACTCGGAGACGACGATGACACCACTACGTCAACGCATGATCGATGCGATGGTGCTGCGCGGCTTCAGGCCACGCACGCAAGAGTCCTACCTGAGGGTTGTCGCGCAGATGGCCCGTCACTACCGCCGAACCCCGG
>NZ_JBFUCJ010000246.1:0-2989 GCF_056405295.1 Variovorax sp. P1_H2
GGGGCGTTGGCTGCATCGTTCCGCCAGTGTAGCAGTGGCCAAATCACGGCTCCACCCAACCCGGCAGCTTCGCTTCATCCCCCGATGTCGCCCGAATTCCCGGCCGCTGTGCCGAACGCAACATGGCACTCTTGGTTGCCTGTCAACAGACGCGAACGACTTCTTCCGGGCAGCCATTTCAGCGGTCCGTACGACCGGATTTGGCGGATTGTTGACCCATTGCGGGTTAGTGCACACGCGCTTCGTCGCTTGAACAGCACAGCGCCGTTTGGCATGGACTCTTGAGGTCTATCGAGGCTTCGCCATCCGTCCCACCATCCCGCTCGCCAGAGCAACCCCCGGAACGACGAGGGCAAGGGCTACCAGCGTTGCTCTCGTGATTGGTTCGTGAAGTATCCAGGCCGCGCCGAGCGTAGTCACAACAGGTACCAGTGCCAAGGTCAACGATGCATTGGATGCACCCAATCTGGCGATGGTGGCGGTGTAGACCACGACGCCCAGCACGCCTGCGACCAGTCCTTGGCCGAAGGCCTGCAGCGCGACGGCATTCCAGGGCGCGCTCGCGAGCCGGGGCAGGCCATAGGCTAAAAGCAGCGGAAGCAGAAGGACGGTGGACCAGCCGTTGACGAAGGCGGCGCCCTGCCACGGCGTCAGCCCGCATGCTTTGAAGGAAAGCGAGTAGGCGGTCCACAGCACCGCAGCGATGACGAAGAGAACGTCACCACGCCAACTCGACGATGCATCGCCCAAACTCGCGTGGGCAAAGACAAGCATGCCACAGGCAATGCATGCCAAGCCGAGCGCACGCCAGCCGCCAATCTTTTCGCCGCGAAAGGCCCAAGCTGCAACAACTGTGAAAAGCGGCACGCCCCCAGCGAGCACGACGCCTATGTGAGCCGCCGGCGCCCATCGAGCGCCGGCGAGTACCAAAAGACCAAACGGCAGGCCTCCGCCGAGAACCATCGCGACCGGTGCCCAGCGCGGCGCCGTAGCGGGCAGCAACCCCTTCCTGAAGTGCAGAGGGCCGAGCAACAAGGCAGGAATGCCGTAGCGCATGAGGGCCAAGTCCAGCGGCCCCAGTGTCGTGGTCACGCCATAACGCGAAACCAACTGCCAGCCGCTGCCAATCAGGACCGCAGCAGATGCAGCGAGCAAGCCAAGCAGGAGGTTTCGGTTCATGCACCGGAGTATGTCCCGGGCGATTCTGTTTCACGCACGCGAGCACCCTTCCGAGTGTTTGTATGGCACGTCTGGAGGCTGGGCGGGGAGGTCCGGTTCTGGCCGCATTCTGCCTGTCGTGGGGGCCCTCGCGCACGTCAGAGCGGCGGTCAAGTCGCCCAACGGAATGCAAGACGTGTCCATGTAACCCCTGCCTGGCGGTTGACGGCTTGCGCAGATGCGGTGCGCAAACTGAGCACCGTCTTCAACGAACAGCCGGAGGCCAAAGCGACGGTCTCTTCGTCCGACATTTGAAAGATGCGCCGTTCCCTCGGCGCCGGCCCATGGCGGAGGGACATAACAAGGACTCCACCAGGCGCGAGCAGGGATGCAACCCGCGGCATTGCCCGCCGCCGCTCTTGCTCGTCAAGATGCATCCACACAGCGGTGAGCATGACAACATCGAATTTCTGACCCCGAGCGCATATGCAAGCGAGGTCGGGCAAGCTGTCGTTAATCCATTCGATGGGATGCGCTCTGTGGAGTCGAATGCCTGCGAAGCGCAGCGAATCCGTGGGCTCGACTGCTACCACCCGGTGGCCCTGCGAGGCAAACCATGCAGCATCAACACCAGTCCCAGCGCCCACGTCGAGGACTGCCGACGGCGCTGATGGCAAGAGGTGCATAACGGCTTGGTGCTTGTCCAAGAATGAGACGGCCTCGAAGCGCTCGACCAGTTCTTCAGCATGCTCCGCGTAGCCCTCAGTTCCTGGAATCATGACGTGTACGTTCTCGGCGAGATGACTGCTTGTGGCCGGGAACTGCCTCAAGGGAGGCGCGGGTCGATTTCGGTGCGGATGCCGGTCCCATCTTGCTGAAGGACAAGACGGTCAATTTGCCACTTTCCGAGGGCCATCGTGGCCTCGACATAGACCTTTCCCTTTCCCTTCGGTCCGCTCACGCTGTACGCCAAGCTGGCACTGCCCCTGGGACCCGATGTCTGCAGGCTTCCCGATGGGATGCCGGTCTCGATGGGATTCCCAATCTGCTGCACCCCCTGAGGACTTCGTTCCACGGCAGCAAGTGATATGCGGAATGCCTCGCTTTCCTTGAGCAGGGATACCACGCCAAAGAACATCGCGACGGCGGCCAACACCATGGCCGCAAGCACAACAACGCCCCATTTCGTCCACTTCCGCTGGGTCTGTTTGAACTGTTCCACGCTTTCCCAGCGCCTGTGCTTCCACGCCCAAGCACTGCCCTTCGCACCCAGGACGAAGAGCATGATGAATCCCACAAAGGGCACGAACACCAGGAAGGCACGGTAGGTGTTGTTTCCGATGCCCCAAATCCAGTTGAGGAGGAATGCACCCCAGTTCCAACGGTCAATCTCGGCGGGAACTTCGGCAGTTGCACCCTGCCCAGACGTGTTCTCCATCATCCCTCCTCTGTCTTTTTCATCTTGTCTGCCTGCTGCAGGCGAGCGTACGAATATGCCCGATTGTTCATGGAGGTGGGTTTGTGTGCACGCGCTTCAGGGCGCGTGGTCGTATGTTCGACAGCGCTCGTTGCGTGCACGCCGCGAATGTCGGCAATCGGGCAGATTGAGCCCGGCCATCGAATGTCGGGTTCTGACCGTTGGACTAAACCGCTGACGCAGTGGATGTGTGCGACGGGGGCAGATCGCGTTGCGCGGAGTTGAGTTGTACCTTGGTTGCGGGGAATGTTCCCCGGAACTCGGAGACGACGATGACACCACTACGTCAACGCATGATCGATGCGATGGTGCTGCGCGGCTTCAGGCCACGCACGCAAGAGTCCTACCTGAGGG
>NZ_JBFUCJ010000247.1:0-2891 GCF_056405295.1 Variovorax sp. P1_H2
GTGATGGTCAACCTGCCGACGGCGGGGGTGGACTACCACGTGCCCTTCGGCGGGCGCAAGGGCTCGAGCTACGGCCCGCGCGAGCAGGGCAGGTACGCGCAGGAGTTCTTCACCGTGGTGAAGACCGCCTACACGATGGCCTAGGCAGGACGAATCGCCGACTTCGGCCGAAACGCCTTGCAGACCGCTTCGTCGGTCTCGAGGTACGGTCCGCCGATCAGGTCGATGCAGTAGGGCACGGCGGCGAAGATGCCCGGCACGGCCTGCGAGCCGTCGGCGTTGCGCAGCCCTTCGAGGGTTTCGGCGATCGCCTTCGGCTGGCCCGGCAGGTTGATGATCAGGCTGCGCTCGCGGATCACCGCGACCTGGCGCGACAGGATCGCGGTCGGCACGAAGCGCAGGCTGATCTGCCGCATCTGCTCGCCGAAGCCCGGCATCTCCTTGTGGGCCACGGCCAGCGTGGCTTCGGGCGTGACGTCGCGCAGGGCCGGGCCGGTGCCGCCTGTGGTCAGCACCAGCGAGCAGCCGGCATCGACCAGCGCGATCAGCGCCGTGCTGATGCCGGCCTGCTCGTCGGGGATCAGGCGCGAGTCGAAGGTGATCGGATTGCGCACGGCGCGCTGCAGCCATTCCTTCAGTGCGGGCAGGCCCTTGTCCTCGTAGACGCCGCTGGAAGCGCGGTCGCTGACCGAGACGATGCCGATGCGTACCGGATCGAGCGCCGTCATGCGTCCTCCTCGCGCGACTGCTCGGCCGCCTCGTCGGCGAGGTCGGCCGCGCCGTGCACGCGCAGCTGGGCGCGCACGAGCTGGAACACCTCGCGGTAGGCCTTGCCCTGGCGTGGGGCAACGCCTGCCGGGCCGGCCTTGATGTCCTTGCGGGCCTGGCGCACCAGCGCGCGCAGCTGCTGCGCGTCGGAGGCGGGGTGGGTTTCGATCCAGCCGCCGAGCGCATCGTCGTCGGCGATCAGCTGGTCGCGCCAGCGCTCGGCTTCGTGCAGCGCCGCGGTCTCCTCGGCCGGCAGGCGATCCTGCTCGGCCAGGGCGGCGCGCACCGCGTCGAGGGTCTCGGCATCGAGGCCGCGCATCAGCTTGCCGATGAACTGCATCTGGCGCCGCTTGCCCTCGAAGTTGGTGATGCGCTTGGCGTCGGCGATCGCGTCCTTGAGCTTGTCGCCCAGGTCGAGGGCGTCGAACAGGCCGGCCCGCAGGCCGAGCAGGGCTTCGCCCAGCGCCTGCAGTTCGGCGCTCTCGCGTTTGAGGTCGGTCTTGCTGGCGGCGTCGGTGCCCTTGAGCTCGCGCTTGAGCTCCAGATCGAGTTCGCTGCCTTCGGCCACGAACTCGCCACGGACGAAGTAGCCTTTTTTGGGTTTGCGGGACATAGATGCAATCGTTGGCCGCACCATCGGGAACAGGGGGCGCAAGTATCATAGCCAACACATGACCACATCTTCATCGCGCGCCGACTCCGGCTTCGCCTACAGCCGTCCCTTCTTCGAAAACCTGGTCGATTCCGCCTTGGCGCATGCCAGGAAGCTCGGAGCGACCGATGCCGGCGCGGAGGCGTCCGAAGGCTGCGGCCTGAGCGTCTCGGTGCGCAAGGGCGAGCTCGAGAACGTCGAGCGCAACCGCGACAAGTCGCTCGGCGTCACGGTCTATGTCGGCCACCGCCGCGGCAATGCCAGCACCTCCGACTTCTCCGAGGCCGCCATCGCGCAGACCGTGCAGGCGGCCTACGACATCGCCCGCTTCACGGCCGAAGACCCGGTCAGCGGCCTGCCCGACGAGGCCGACATCGCCAAGGAGCAGCCCGACCTCGACCTGTTCCATCCCTGGGACATCAGCAGTGAGCAGGCGGCCCGGCTGGCGCTCGAATGCGAGGCGGCGGCCCTCTCGACCGACAAGCGCATCACCAACAGCGAAGGCGCCGGCGTCTCGGCCCAGCAAAGCCATTTCTTCAGCGCCCACACGCGCGGCTTCCGTGGCGGCTATGCGAGCTCGCGCCACTCGATCTCGGTGGCGCCGATCGCCGGCAAGGGCGACGACATGCAGCGCGACGCCTGGTACAGCTCGATGCGCTCGGCCGAGGAGCTCGCGAGTCCCGCGGCGGTGGGCCGCTACGCCGCCGAGCGTGCGTTGAGCCGCCTCAAGTCGCGAAAGATCAAGACCACCGAATGCCCGGTGCTGTTCGAGTCGCCGCTGGCGGCCGGCCTGCTGGGCGGCTTGGTGCAGGCCACCAGCGGCGGGGCGCTCTACCGCAAGAGCAGCTTCCTGCTCGATTCGCTGGGCAAGAAGGTGCTGCCCAAGCACATCGACGTGGTCGAGGATCCGCACGTGCCGCGCGGCAAGGGCAGCTCGCCCTTCGACGACGAAGGCGTGACGACGCGCAAGCGCAAGGTGGTCGACGCCGGACGGCTCGAGGGTTATTTCCTCAGCACCTATTCGGCCCGCAAGCTGGGCATGAGGACCACCGGCAACGCCGGCGGCTCGCACAACCTGACGCTGACTTCGCGCCTGACGAAAAAGGACGACGATCTCGACGCCATGCTGGCCAAGCTCGGCACCGGCCTGCTGGTGATCGAGCTGATGGGCCAGGGCGTCAACTACGTCACCGGCGACTATTCGCGCGGCGCCAGCGGCTTCTGGGTCGAGAAGGGCCGGATCGCGTTCCCGGTGCAGGAGATCACGATCGCCGGCAATCTCAAGGACATGCTGCTGGGCATCGAGGCGGTGGGGGCCGATGCCTACAACTACGGCGCCAAGACCACCGGTTCCGTGCTGGTCAACCGCATGAAGATCGCGGGGGCATAGGCTCGCCCCCAGCAAAGGCTCGCCCCCAGGTYGGGCTCACTGCGTGTAGCCCTCCCACCCCCTACCGGGGGCGCAGTCAGC
>NZ_JBFUCJ010000248.1:0-2800 GCF_056405295.1 Variovorax sp. P1_H2
TTGAGTCCAATCTCGGTGTCCGCGCATTCGCCGACCACCTTGCCGGTGGCGCCGTCTCTGAACTGTGCCTCCAGCCCGGTCTGGCCCATGTAGGGCGTCGAGCCCACAGGCCGGCCGGTCGCCGCGCCCGCGCCCATCTCGGCGACGAAGCCGTAGGGCACCGCCGTGCCGACCAGGCTGGCCACGGTGTTGGTCGGGATCAGGGAGGTCAGCGCAAACTTCAGGCGCAACACACCCGGGCCAGGCGCATCGACGACCTGGACGCCAGGCTTGAGGTTCTGGACCAAGGCCGCATGAAAGTAGTCGAGCAGCGCCTTCAGGTCCGTCGGATCCACTGGACGCTGCTCAGCACCGGGCTCGAGGTAGACCTGGATGCGCTCGATCATGACCTTGTCGTAGCTGCCCCACCGGACSYCCGGTTGCAGCCAGCACAGGAAGCCCTCYCCGCCGGGCGTGGGCTTCAACCGGCCGGGCTCCGTGAGAAATCCAACYTTGCTGATCTTGGCMTCGGCGTTGTYGGATGCCACGATCCCGGTGCTGCTCGAGCCGGGYGTGGAACAGCCGGCAAGGAGTGCGCCRGAAGAAATTGCGACAACGGCGAGATAAGGACGAGCTCGACTTCCCACATTGACCCCTCTTGAATTCGGGGCCGAGCATAKGGGCAAACAGGCGTGCGCGCGCCTTCCCTAAAGGGCAGTAGACGACGCCCCGGAAAGCGCACACAGTGCACGGACCACCCCAYGAGCGCGCCGATCCCCGTTTCCATGTCGCTGTCGCTGATGACGATGCGAGCGTCTGTCGCTCGCTGGGGACTCCAGCAGTCACAGGAGAAACCGACCGACGTTGGAAGCGGCGCCGTTCCGTCTCGCGAGAGCTGTCTTCGATGTTTCTCKCCAAGCCAGATCAACTCAAGATTCTTCCATCCTGTACCAGAGTTTCAATCCATGAAAGTGCGTCTTTTCTCGCGGTTCGCCGCATTCGCAATGGCTCTCTTGCTCACCGCTTGCGCCGCACCGGGCTCGCAGCAATCATCGATGGCGATCCGCCAGGGCAAGATCGAGCAGATCATGCCGACCGAGATCCCGACCTCCCAGCATACCGGCGTGGGTGCAGTGCTCGGCGGACTGGCCGGTGTCGGGATTGGCAGCCTGATCGGCGGTGGCACCGGCCGCGATGTTGCGATGGTGGTGGGGGCGATCGGCGGTAGCGTGGCGGGCAGCCACATTGCGGAACGCTACAGCAAGCCGCTTGAAGGCCAGCAGATCTTCGTTCGCACCGACAGTGGTGTGCTTGTCGAGGTGACGCAGCCGGYGATGCCCGGACTGCGAGTGGGTCAGCGGGTCTTCATCGAGGGCAATGGCGAGGCCGCTCGCGTCCTGCCCCAATGAGCTGAAGTCCAGGACAAGTCCGCATACCCACCCCAGTCCGAGGAGTCAGCATGTCCTTTCGCGGTCGTTCCGCAACAGCCATGGTTTATTGCCTGGTCGCCAGTGGCTGCGCCAACTATCAACCTCTGCCGTCGATCATCGGAGGCTTCATGTCCCCGCTCGTGGCGCGAACCAGTTGCATCGACGCTGTTTCCCGCGAGTTCAAGGCGCCAAGGGAGAACGTGAAGCCAGTCGGCGATTCGATGAGCATGGAGCAAGGGTTTTACGTGGTCACCCTCAGCATCGGTGCCGGGCAAGCTGCAGTCAACTGCACGGTCAACGAGAACGGCGTCGTCTCCGACGTGATTCGCGCACGTTGAAGCGCGTTTCAGCGGCACAAGCCTTCGCCGGGCGTACCTGTCTTTCGATAGGCCCCTGGGAGTCGTGGTTCGACAAGACATGGAAGCCCGGTGAATTCGAACCCGTGAACGGATCTATGTCCGTTCCGGTGCGGCAGCACCGGGACGCGTCGACGAGCTTGTGCACCGTCATGAATCCCGTCTTCGCGGCCGGGAACGGCGTTGTCATACCGCCCTTCGGCATCCTCTCAAGTCACGTCACTCGACCCAGGCGAGAATTGGGCTTGGTCACCGAATGGAGTTTTCATGAGTTGGGTCACCATTGTCTGGGCCATGGTCGGGTCCGCGTGCCTGATGCTGGCTGCGGTGCACTTGCCGGTGTGGGTGAAGGATCGGGCAGCCTGGCCGAGTTTGTTCTTTTCGACCTTGGCGGTGGCGACCGCTGCGGTTGCCTTCTGCGAACTCGCCATGATGAAAGCGCAGGCGCCGGAAGCGTATGCGCTTGCGAATCGCGCGGGACAGGTGGCGGTCTGGCTCGCCACCGTGTCGCTGGTCGGTTTCGTGCGCGGCTATCTCAAAAGCGGTCGCGCCTGGTTGGGGTGGACCGTCGTCGTACTGCGGACCGTCACGTTGCTGCCCAACTTCCTGAGCGGCCAGTCACTGAACTTCAAAGAGATCTCGGCGCTGCGCGCCATTCCGTTCCTGGGCGAGAACGTCTCGATCGCCATCGGCACGCCCAATCCGTGGATGCTGGTCGGCCAGTTGGCGATGGGCCTGCTCGCGATTTTTGTCCTGGATGCCAGCCGCTCGGCCTGGCGCCGCGGCGACAGGGTCGCTGCGCTCACCATCGGCGGCACGGCCTGCTTCTTCGCCCTGGGTGGTGTGGGTCAGGCGGTGCTGGTGTTCTGGGGCTTTGTAGAGGCGCCGATCACGGTCAGCTTGTTCTCATTGGGCATTGTGTTCGCGATGGCCTACGAACTGAGTCGCAACGTGCGTCACGCGGCGAGACTGCTGCATGCGTTGCGCGAAAGCGAGGAGCGCATGACGCTCGCCACGCAAGCCGCGAACCTGGGC
>NZ_JBFUCJ010000249.1:0-2753 GCF_056405295.1 Variovorax sp. P1_H2
ACCAACGACCGGCTCGGCAACGACCGCTGGGGCCTGGGGCCGACCGCGGTCGTGCTTCGGCTCGAGAAGGGCAGTCCCTGGGTCTATGGCGCGTTGATCAACAACATCTGGTCAGTGAGTAGCTCGTCGACCGATCCGAAGATCAACCAGCTGACCTTGCAGCCATTCCTGAACTACAACTTTCCGGGAGGCTTCTACCTGACCTCGTCGCCGCTCATCACCGCGAACTGGGAGGCGGCCGGAGGCCAGAAGTGGACCGTGCCCGTGGGCGGTGGCGTCGGCAAGATTGTCCGCTTTGGCAAGCTGCCGGTGAACCTGCAGGCCTCTGCCTACTACAACGTCGAACGACCCGACAACGCACCCCGCTGGGCGCTGAGACTCCAGGCGCAGCTGATGTTCCCCAAATGACCGCCTTTCAGGATGCGGACTCGACAACACGTGTCTCGAAATTCTTTCGAGCAGGATAACGTTGGCGATCGCCAGCATTGGCTTCACAGGAGAAAGCCTTGAAAAATAGATCCTTACTTGCGGCAACGGCAGCCTTGGGAATGATGGCCGTGATGCCGCTGGATGCTTCGGCGGCCGCGTGCGTCAAGGGCGTCTATCGCGCGGGGTGCGCCGGCCCGAACGGGGCCGTCGTGGTCAGAAAGCCCCCGCCGCCCAAGGTCACTTGCGTCAACGGTGTCTACCGCGCGGGATGCGCCGGGCCCAACGGCGCTGCGGTCATCCGCAAATAATTATCCGAGCTGGGCGATGCGAGCTTCAAGTGGAATCTTGGCGTGCCAATGCCTGGATCCGACCCCGAGGAGCGCTTCGAACTGGACGGGCTGAGCGATCAGGCCCGGCGAGAGCGCATCGGCAACGAGGTGCCGAGCGACGCAGCCTACGCGATCGCGGGCGTGATGGGCACCACGCTGCTGCTGGCTTGGAGCGGCGAGACCTTCATGCTGTCGTCGCAGCCGATGTGGGTGCGCGACGTGGCCGCGGCGTTAACCGTGCGGGGAAACCAATGACCGGCAGCAGGACGCTTGGTCCAATCCACTGGCAAGGGCGGACTACCGGGTGGACCAACTCGCGCTTCGAGCCTTGAGTATCCGCGCGATCACCGACTGCGTGCGGATCTACAGGAGGGCTGCAACGTGATGTCAGGGCTCATCAAACTCAAATTTGATGTGGCAGGCCTCGCAACGCGCTACGACCTGAGGGCCTCCACTGGGGAGCAATTCCAGGCGCCGAAGGCTGCCATCAAGGAAGCATTCGGGGCAAGGCAGCGGCTCATCAGGAAATCTCTGCGCCTGATACCACGCGCTCTCCCAAGCGTCGATCACAAACTGAACGGCTCCCTTGTCTCTCAGATAGCCCAGCAATACGTGGTGCATGCCTTCGAGCGCCATTTCCACCTCCATCGATCGGGGCACGCAGGTTGAAGGCGCTCCCCATTCCTTTCGCGAGCCTACGGCCCGGCATCCAGCTCCTTGATCGCCGCGATGGCTTCGTGCCTCGCCTCGATCAGCGCCTCTTCCTCCGAGCGTGCACCGGACTCGGCAATGTCAACAGTCTTCCGGTCGTCGATCTGGTATGACCAACTCCAGCGCGCGCCGATTGGCCAGACGTTGATCGTGACTTGGTGCCCGTGGTGTTCAAAGCTGGTGTCGGACATGTGTTGCCTCCAACGAAGAGGACCGACGTATGAAAGGCCGCCCCCTCTTGTCGGCGTCGAGGGTGCGCCCTCCTCAGCGGCGGCAAGACGCGCTTGATCTTCTCTCTTTCCACCTTCATCAACCGCGCTACGGCATGTCCAGGGGCACCGCTTGTATGGGCGGCCAACCCCCCGGCGTGGGCGGTCGAGTTCAGAAGGATTCGACCATGAGACTTTTCGAATGCCCTCGTCAGGTTCTTCCCGTTTGGGATGAATGCCTCATCCCTTCCTTCGAGTTCGTCTGCTCGCCGACGTGTTCTTCCGACGCAGATCCTCCGGTCGCCATCACGGTGTCGATGTCTCTATTGCGATGTTCCCTCGGCGGAATCAGGGCCGAGGGGTCCTCTGCAGCCAACTTCGGGTCTTCTGAAAGTTGGGCGTTCTTGCGAGCGCGTGGCATAGGCGGTACCTCCAATCGTTCAAAGCTACCGTAGACCTTCGCAGTCAACGTTGCAAGTAGGGACGAGCCGATCAAGAAGGCCCTGAACCTGCCAACGCCGAGGCTCGCATGATCCGCTCCCGCACCAACCCTGACGGCCTGCCCTTCCGCTCTACGAGCGGTACGGCGCGCGGTTGTACAGCATCGGCTACAAGATGAAGTCCGGGCGCTGGGCGTTCCGCTTCAAATGCCTGGTCGACGACGCGAACCAGATCCGCAAGCTGCGCCGGCAGGCCATCGAGGAATCGACACGCATCGTGGAAGACATGCCGGAGGGCGGCTTCACCCGCCCGGTGAAGGCCAACAAGGAGATCGCCTTGGCTCGGCTGATACGCGAGTACGCGATCGGCAAGGGGATGATCGAATCGAACCCCTTCGACCGGATCTCGCACAACAAGGTGGTCGAGGAAGCCAAGCGCGACGTGACGCACGACGAGCCCGAGATCGTGGTCGCGACCGAAGGAGGGACGATTCGTATTCCAAAAACCAAAATGGGCTGCAAGCCGAAGCTTGCAACCCATTGATTTCTAACGAAATTCTGGCGGAGTGGACGGGACTCGAACCCGCGACCCCCGGCGTGACAGGCCRGYATTCTAACCRACTGAACTACCACTC
>NZ_JBFUCJ010000250.1:0-2707 GCF_056405295.1 Variovorax sp. P1_H2
GTGTACGCGGAAATGGCCGATCTTTTAAGGACCGGCATTCTGCTGCCTGTTTCAAGTTCTTCAATAGATGCCACCAAGGTTTCATATTTCGAACAGCACTTCGTTAACAATGCCGGCGCCAAGCTGCCTGAGCTTGACTTCGAAAAATTTCAATTTCTGGCAGGCACAATAGCTGAGGAGCAGTACCGAATTTATCGACTCAATAACCGAGCCGATCACTTCTTTCCTGCTCCTGTATACGTGAAAGTGCTGAAGGAATTATTGGTGCAGGCCGATCAAAAATTTTCAAGTAGAGAACTGAATCAGCGATTTGGTATTTCCGTTATTGGTGATATTTCGGCAATTAGTCCGGACTCCGTCTCAATAGGTGATTTGGTCAAGATCCGGCTAAACGATCAATTATTTGATGATTGGCGGAATTTTCTCGGAGGCGTGTTTAAAAGTCTCGACGAAAATGTCGCCAATTATTCCGACATTGATTTGGATTACTCGACGACCGTTCGAGAACGGTTCTCTCAGTGGAACGGAAAAATAGCAACTGAAATGGAGAAGGGATCCGTATTTAGTTCGATGAAAAAAACCGTCCAAAGTATCGGGTGGGGGCATTTAGTGGCGGCGTGGGGGGGCCATATTGGGTGCCAGCGCGGCGGGGATGACGGGGGCAGTGCTCGGTGGAGCCGCTGGCGGAGTGATCAAGCCCGCGATCGAATCACTAAGGGACGTTGGCAAGGCATCATCGAAAAGATCGAGCGCAATTGCTGTCCAGCATCACTTCATGGCTCTGGGGTTGACGGGGCAAGAGATCAAGGCGAGACGTTAGTCGGACAACCTATAACGCCAGTCCTCACGATGGCCTGAACGGTCGCACGCCGCTCGAAGCCATGGAGTATTCCGTGCGCCGCGACGACGTTATGCTCAGCTGGTTGCCCGAGGCTACACGACTGCGCATGCAGCGCGCTCCGGCCTCTTGCGCGAGGCCGAAGGTGGCACCCTGTTCCTCGACGACATCGATTGCCTGCCAATCTCCGCGCAGAGCAAGTTGCTGCGATTCCTGC
This sequence comes from Variovorax sp. P1_H2, assembly GCF_056405295.1. Taxonomy (NCBI): domain Bacteria; kingdom Pseudomonadati; phylum Pseudomonadota; class Betaproteobacteria; order Burkholderiales; family Comamonadaceae; genus Variovorax; species Variovorax sp. P1_H2. Next base: position 1,056 of record NZ_JBFUCJ010000250.1, read on the forward strand.
AAGAGCGCGAGTACCGTGTGGTCGGGTCCAACGCCTTGCAGCATGCCGATGTGCGAGTCATTGCCGCGAGCAATCGCGACCTCTTTTCGTTGTCGCAGCAGGGTCGCTTTCGCCAGGACTTGTTCTTTCGGCTTAATGTCCTTTGCTTGTCGCTGCCACCGTTGCGCGAACGCCGCGACGACATCCCTGAACTCCTCTCGCACTTCATTCGCCGATATGCGCTTCGCTTCAAGCGCGCAGTCAACCGGCATCACACCGCGTGCGCTGAGCAAGCTCCTGCTGTACGACTGGCCAGGCAATGTGCGCGAACTGCAGCACGAAGTCGAACGTTTGTTGCTGTTCGCGAGCGGGACGATGATCGACGACGGCGACATTCACATTGGCATCGACAACGCCTCTGCCGATTCCTTCAAGGAGGCCAAGACGCGCGTCGTCGACAGCTTTGAGCGCAGCTGCCCTGTGCGCCAGTCGCGGCAATGTGACTGAGGCCGCGCGCGTCGCAGGCAAGCACCGGCGCGCGTTCTTCGAATTGATACGCAAGCACCGCATTTCCCCGGAGACCTTCCGATTGGACGCGGGCTGAGCAGTTCCTGATCGCCAATCCTCAGGCCGCCACAGCGCCCAAGCGTTGTGCCGGCCTTTTTTCATGCGCCGCAGATGCGCAGTAAGCAACTGGCCACGCCATCTTGAATCGCTCCGCTGGTGCCGGGAGCATGCGTCCACCTCACAACTTAGGTGGACACCATGGAAATCGCCAAACCCGCTACCCGCCGTCGCCACGGCCCGGACTTGAAGTCGCGCGTTCTCGCCGCGTGCGCCGCGCCTGGCGCGTCGGTCGCCGCTGTCGCCCTGGCGCATGGCCTCAACGCCAATCTCGTGCATCGGTGGCGCCGTCTGGCCGCTGTCGAAGCGTCAAGCACGCCGGTGAAGATAGTCCCGCCAACGAGCGCCGAGATGGGCTTCGTCGCAGTGCCCCTGCCGAAGACTACTGCCCCCGCGCTGCCCGACATCCGCATCGAGCTTCGTCGCGGTGCGACATCGATCGCGGTGACCTGGCCGATCGGCGCAGCAGCCCAGTGCGCGGGCTGGCTTGGTGAGTTGCTGCGGTGATCCGCATAGATGCCATGTGGCTCGCGAGCGAGCCCGTCGACATGCGCGCCGGACCTGAGCGCTTGCTCGCGCGGGTCGTCGCTGTCTTCGGCGCTGCCCAGGCGCATCACGGCTATCTCTTCGCCAACGCGCGGGGCACGCGGATGAAGCTGCTGATGCACGATGGCTTCGGCGTCTGGTGCGCCGTGCGGCGGCTGAACCAGGGCCGAATCCTCTGGGCGGCGCCGGGCGCAGGTGGCYGCCTGGCACTGACGCAGGCCCAGTTCGACGCCCTCATCGTCGGGTTGCCCTGGACGCGGCTCGAGCAGATGCAGCGCATCGACTACGTGTGATGCCCGTGCCCGGCGCGCAACGCGCCGGGCAATTCGAAGATCCCCCGATGACGCGCGCCGGGAGGCTGCGCACAATCGGCACTCATGGTTGACCTCGCCACGCTCGAAGCCAAGGACCTGCGGGATCTGAGCCCGAGCGCCATGGCCGAGCTGGCCACCCGCATGCTCGCCGAACTCAAGGTGCGCGACGAGCAGGCGCAGCGCGACGCC
>NZ_JBFUCJ010000251.1:0-2701 GCF_056405295.1 Variovorax sp. P1_H2
GTGTTGTAGGTCAGCAGCATGTGGCGCTTCGGCGTGAAGGMGAACTCGGTCACCGCGGTGTTGCGGATCCGCAGGTTCAGCTCGACCGTGGTCTCGGGGCTGGTGCCCAGCACATGGCCCACGGCCGTGCTGATCGGCCCACCGCTCGACACCACCAGCACCTTCGCGCCGTGGTGCTTGTCGCGCACGTGGTCGAGCGCGGTCGTCACGCCCGCCAGGAAATCGACATAGCTCGGCATGCCGGCCGGTTCGGTGCGGCCCTGCATCCAGGCGCGCAGCCCCTCGCGCAGCAGGCGGAAATGGTGACGGTACATCTCCGGCGAGTCGGGCTTCTCGAGCTTGCCGGGGTGGATCGTGGAAATGATCGCCTCGCTGTCGTACTCGTTGAGGCCGGGCCAGGGCAGCACCTCCTCGCCCTCGAGCCCCAAGCCCTCGGCGATGCCCTCCCAGGTCTGGCGATGGCGCTTCAGCGTCCCGGTGATCACGGTGTCGAAGCGCATGCCGCGCTCGCGCCAGTACTCGCCCAGCCGCACCGACTGGCGGCGGCCCAGATCGCTGAGCTGGTCGTAGTCGGCGGCGCCGAAGCTCGCCTGTCCGTGGCGCACGAGATAGAGGGTCCCCATGGCGCTGGATTCTGCCAAGGGGGCGCGCGGGCCGCGGTCGCGGCGGCGACCTCCGGGGACTGGCGCCGCTGGAACGATGTCACGGCTGCCGACAGAAGTGTAAAAAATTGAGTTCAAAAGTACTCAATATGTAAGAATGAACACTTTTATGGCAGTGCAGTGCCAGCGCCGGAACTCCCCCTGCGCGGCCAAGAAGAGGATTTGCAGGAGCATGAACAAGTCATATCGCAGTGTGTGGAACCACGCACTTGGCGCCTGGGTGGCCGTTTCCGAGATCACTTCGGCACGCGGCAAGCGTTCCAGCGGGCTGGCGACCACATTGGTGTTTGTCGGCCTCGGCGCCCTGGCGTCCTCCAGCGCGGCGCAGGACCACAGTTACGCCAATGGCGATACCTATGCGACGCCCTTGGCGGCTTCGCCGCCCGCGATCATGCTGGATGTCGCGACGGGCAGCGCGACCCAGTCGGGCGGCATCAGCGGCACCGGCGGCATCACCAAGACCGGCACCGGCGCCCTGGCGCTGACGGGCGTGAACACCTATGAGGGCGTGACGACCCTCAGCGGCGGCGCCCTGCAGGTCAGCAACGATGCACAACTGGGCAGCAGCGCCACCAACGCGGCGATCGCGTTCGAGAACAACGCCACGCTGCGCCTCGGCAGCGACGGCTTCACGAGCACGCGCGCCATGCAATTGGGCGCCGGCGGCGGGACGATCGACGTCAACAACACCAAGTCCAACGTACTGAACGGCCCCATCTCGGGGACTGGCCGGCTTTCGCTCGTCAACACCGGTACCACCTCGCCGTCGGAGGACACCCGCATTTCGATCAACAGCGCCCTGAGCACGTACAGCGGCGGCACCACGATCAGGGGCACTTATGTCGCCGGAGCGCCCCCCGCGGCCGGGCGGCTCAACGTCACGACCGGCACCCCCGGTTCGTTCGGCAGCGRCCCCATCGACATTTACGAGAACGCCGAGCTCCAGTTCACCTCGGCCAACATCGGGTCTTCCGTGATCACGGTGCACCAAAGCACCAATGTGCTCGGCAGCAACAGCGGCATCGGCTTCGTTGGAACCGGTGCCAGCGCGGGCAACTCGACACTGACGATCAACGGCGCCGGCTCCTATCTCGACTTTGCCCAGGGCACGACGATGGGCAGCGCCACGATCACCAGCAATGGCGGACGGATCTTCATTCGGCGCGACGCGGCCGGAGGCAGCGCGGTGGTTCGCAACAACGGGGGCCCGGTCTACCTGATGGACGCGCCCGACCTGAGCGGCGTCACGCTGGAAAACAACGCCGGCGGCCGCGTGTTCGCCGACGGCGCGGGCAGCGTGTCGGTCGGTTCCCTGTCGGGCGCGGGCAACGTGACCCTGGGCAACAGGAACCTGACGGTCGGTGCATTGAACCGGAACGATGCGATCAGCGGCGTCATCTCCGACGAGGGGCCGGCGGTCGTGGACAGTGCCGGCACTGTCAGCTCGCTGCCGGTCACCGCCACCGGCGGCTCGCTGACCAAGATCGGCACCGGCACCCTGACCCTCAGCGGTGCCAATACCTACACGGGCGCCACCAGCGTCAACGCCGGCACCCTGCGTGCGGGCGCCGCCAACACGCTCAGCGCCGCCTCGGCCCATGCCGTGGCCGCAGGCGCCACACTCGACTTGGCGGGTTTCAGCCAGAGCGTGGCCTCGCTGACCAACAACGGCACCGTGTCGCTGGTCGGCGCCGTGCCGGGGACCGACCTGCGGGTTACGGGCGCCTACGTCGGCAACAATGGTGTGTTGAAGCTGGGCACGACGCTCAATGCCAGCGGCCCGTCCGACCGGCTGGTGCTCGACGGCCCCGCCGCCACGGCCAGCGGCCATACCACGGTGCAGATCACCAACCTGGGCGGCCTCGGAGGGCAGACGACCGGCAGCGGCATCCAGGTGATTGCGGCCCTCAACGGCGCCACCACGACGGCGCAGACCACGCGCGACGCCTTTGCGCTCAGCGGCGGCCACGTCGACGCCGGCGCCTTCGAGTACCGCCTCCACGCCGCCGACGCCAGCGGCGCGGKCGAGAGCTGGTACC
>NZ_JBFUCJ010000252.1:0-2684 GCF_056405295.1 Variovorax sp. P1_H2
AAGCGATACCCCGGGAGACACCCTGACATATCGAACGACAGTCGAGTGTATAAACTCTGACAACGACCATTGATTGGATTTATACGATGTCCGCCGCCCCACTTTTCGCCTACCTCCGCGTATCCACTGCACAGCAAGGCAAGTCCGGCCTCGGACTTGAAGCGCAGCGCGAGGCCATCAAGCGCTTCGCCGAGGGGGAAGGCCTGCATGTCGCGGGCGAGTTCGTGGAAGTCGAAACGGGCAAGGGCGCCGACGCACTGGACCGGCGGCCTCAACTCGCTGCTGCGCTGGCTGCTGCCAAGCTGGGCGCTGGCGCGGTATGCGTGGCGAAGCTGGATCGCCTGTCGCGCAACGTGGCCTTCATCGCCGGCCTGATGGCGCAGAAAGTGCCATTCGTGGTTGCCGAACTCGGCGCGGACGCCGACCCCTTCATGCTGCACCTGTATGCCGCGTTGGCCGAGAAGGAGCGCAGCCTCATCAGTACGCGGACGCGGGATGCCCTGCGTGCGGCTAGGGAGCGCGGCGTCGCCTTGGGCGGCTGGCGTGGTGGGCCCGTGGTCGACCAGCGCCTCGGCACCGAAGCGGCCAGCCGGGTCGCAGATGAATTCGCCGCCACGCTGGCGCCGGTCGTGTGCCCGATGCGGCGAGACGGGCTGAGCCTTCGCGCCATCGCCGATGCGCTGCAGGCCAAGGGCATCAGGACAGCTCGCGGCGGCGGTGTGTGGACGCCCACCGCCGTGCGCAACGTGCTAGCCCGGGTGCCCGCCGTGTAGCGTCCCCGTTCCACGATCAGCCCTGCTCGTGGCGGTCTGCAGTCGTCACGGCGCCTGGAGGTCCCGCACCAGCGCCTGCACCTCTGCGGACGGCGCACGATAGCTCACGAGCCGCACGTCCAGATCAAACGCCTGCACCTTGCGCACCGCGCGCCGGATCGCGGCATGGATCCACTCATCGTCATTGCCGAACGCACCGCCACCCAGCATCGTCAGCAGGACGATGTTTGACGCGCCTCGTCGGGCGTTGAGCACGGCCTCCAGCATCGTCGCCTCGTAGGCCGCATCGAGCACCAGCTGCGCGAACGCCTGCCAGTGCTGCCGCGGCACTTGGCCGTAGGCGACGGGCAGGGCGCTGCAGAAAGCTTGGGAGAGACGATAGGGCCTAGCGTGGTCGGCCCGTCGGTCACTTCGACGTCCCGATGCACGCCGATCCGCAGCTTGCCGGCCAGTGCGTCGGTCTGTTCGGGCCCGATGGCGCGCAGATGTTCTGCGATCAGGTCGAGGCCCTCGCGTTTGCACAGTGCGTAGCCGTTGCGCATGGTCCAGAGGTCAGCAACGCGCCGGTCAAGCGCGGCATTCAACTCGGCGCCGATGTCGGCCAGACCATCGAGTTGGCGCTTCTTGGTCTGGCCTGCCTGTTCGCCGACGGGCGTGAAGTAATTGCGGTAGATCGTCGCCGCGCCGGCCGCGACGGCGCATGCTGGGCCTTGGGTTCGATCGTGCTCGTAGCGGGCGACGCCATCCTCCGGCGTCACGTCGGGCCCCGACCATCTCCAGCGCGTTGAACTGGCTTGCAACCTGGAAGAGGGCGCCCTTGTGCTCCGGCGCCTGGTGCATCTCGCGCACGTCGCCGGTCACGATACTCAGGCGCAGCTTGCCCGCGGCGCCAGTGCCGCCGGCTAACCGGGCGCGCAGGTCCGCCAAGCGATGCCATCTCGAACATGCCGATGTTGTAGGTCTTGCCGTTGGCCTTGGAGCGCAGGGTGGTGCCGTCGATCTCCAACTGCTCCTTGGTGTTGTCGTAGGTGCTTTCATTGAAGCCGGTGAGGCGCTCGAACCAGTTCATGTTTGCGGGTCGTCTACCTTTGGGACAGCGCGAGTTTGCCTGTGTGGGCGAATGCCTCGTCGACGGCTTTGCCCCGGCGTGCGCGATGGTGGTCACAAGGGCTCGGGTTCCGCACCCGTCGCGAGGTGCAAACTCGTTGGTCATCGTGAAGCGCTGCGCAATCGCCGCGTGGCCGCGTGCGCAAGGCCACCACCGCGGCGGGCCTGGGACTGCCAGGCGAGTGGCCGCTTTGTGCAGCCTGTGAGGGTCAAGAACGGGGCCGGCCTCTGTCGTATCCCGGTGCCTAGATTTCGCCGACATACAGCCGCTGCATAAAGGCAAAGTAGTTGTCAAMATCGTTTGGGCGAAGCAGCACTGTCCCGGAAATATGGTGGGAATATCCTGCCTCAGTCTCCCACGCGTACTGCTTGGCAAACTCGTCGTATTCCTCTGACGTGCCAGCTTCTCCGAGACGGTGCAAGGCTTCGAACGCCTTGACGACGCAGTTGAAGACGCAAGGGTTTACATCAACGACATCGCCCCAGTCCTTGAAGGTCGCGGCAACGGCGTCATAGGTCGCGGCACGATATTTTTCAATCGTTCCATCTACCGCAGCGATGCAGTCCGCTTTCGATAGAAGTGGCGCCGCAAATCCGCACAGCGTCTTAGGTGGAACTCCGGGCATGATGCCGGGCCGAGAACGGTCTGGCGACAGGAGTTTCGATGGTCAAGAAATCAGCGCGGCGCACCCGCCGCACGCACACGCCGGCGTTCAAGGCCCAGGTGGCCGTGGCCGCCTTGCGTGAAGACAAGACTCTGGCCGAGCTGGCCAAGCAGTTCGAGCTGCACCCCAACCAGATCAC
>NZ_JBFUCJ010000253.1:0-2554 GCF_056405295.1 Variovorax sp. P1_H2
GACCGTCACAGGCTTCCAGGCCCTGCAGCTGAGCCGCGACCGGCTGTCTTACCGCTTGAAGGGCCAGGGCTTCCCGGTGCAGCGCCGCGGCCCGCGTGGCGACCATCTGCTCACGCTGGTGCCGATATTTCCGCAGCAGCTCAGCACCGACCAGCAAATCCTGCTCGACCAGCTCTCGGCCACCAGTTCGGGTGCTGGTGGAGAAGCCCTGGACGATCGCCTTCGCGCATGGAACCGGGGTTTGCGCGCCTGGGAACGAAGCCTGTAGACCGCGGCGACCGGGCTGGCAAGCTCCCGGTGCCGAGGCACTGGCACCCAGAAAAAAGCCCCCTCACATCGCTGTGCGGGGGCCAATCCATCGAAGGACGATGGAGGAGACAACCGGGGATCTGTTCGTCAGCGAAGCTCGTCCAATTTCTTCGAGGTCACGTAACCGGAAACAACGACGGCAGCGACGGCGACAAGGCAGATCAAAACAGTGAACATTCGGAACTCCAGAATGAGTGCGTTGGCTCGATTATAGGGTAAACCCTAGTTCCCTGCACCGCTTGCTGCAACCCGCCGTTGCGCGTGTTTACGCCATCTTTGCACTCCCTCCGTGCACGCGGCTCGAGGCACCGACGTTGGATGAGCTCGGGGCAGCTGTTGCCTCGCACTGGAGATTTCACATGCACGCAAGTCGCTCAATGTTGGCCAGGTTGGCAGTTGTCGGAACCGTCGCCGTCGCGGCACTCGCGGGCGCCGTTTCGGCAAGTGCTGGCACGAACTGGTCGGTCGGCATTTATGCGCCTGGCGTGGCAATCGGGGTCGCCGAGCCAGCACCGGTCTATTACGAGCCGGCGCCGGTCTACGCGCGCCCGGCCCCTGTGTACTACCAGCCCGCCCCGGTGTACTACCGCCCTGCGCCGCCGGTGGCTTACGCACCGGCGCCTGTCTACTACGAACCAGGGTATCGCGGAGAAGGGCGCCGGTCCTATCGCGCCGACTGGGAGGGTGGTCGCCGCTGGGATCGCCGCGACTGGGGGCACGAGCGCCGCGAAGACCGTCGCGGCTGGGGCGGTCGAGACTGAGAACGGCGCTCAGTGCGCCGGCTTGCGCCACACGCTCGCCAGCCAAGGCTGCTGTTCGACCGGCATGCCGGATGGGCGGTAGTAGTGGGCCAGTTCGATGAACCGGGCTGCTGACATGTACCGGCGCCAGGCATCCAGATCGTGGAACGCGCCGTAGCGATCGCCGTTCCAGCCCTCCTGGCCATTGCCGCGGGGATTCGAGCAGAACAGCACGCCACCCGGCTTGAGCGTCGTGTGGAGGTCCTCCAGTACACGCGGCAATTCCTGGCTGGGGACGTGGAACAACGACGCATTGGCGAACACGCCGTCGAAGCGGCTGGCCGGCAATTGCAGTTTGAGGAAGTCCTGCTGCAGGACCTCGCACCCACTGTGCGCCCGCGCCATCGTGGCGAGCCGCTCGGACCCTTCCAGTCCTGTCGCGAGATGCCCAAGCCGCTTGAATGTCTCGAGGTCCCGACCGGGGCCGCAGCCGAAATCCAGAATCGCGAACGGGGGGGCCGTCTCGATGTACTGGAGGAGCGCCGCGATGTTCTGGCTGACGTCGTGATCGCGCGTGCCTTCCCAGAACGCTTGCGCGTGCTGGTCGTAGTGCGCGAGCGTCACTGCGGCGATGCGCTCGAGGTCATCGATGGACAGATGCATGTTCGGATCTTCCCAGATCCTCGCCTGGTTGCCTGGCTTCGACGCCGTCAGGCCAGGGGCGGAGGGAGATCGCAACCTGGCCTGGAGAATGCCATCGCGGCGGCCTGCAGTTCGGGGACCAGCGTCAGCAGCCGGCGGGTGAGCCAGTACAGGTGGGCGGCGTCGATCGGATTCGGCAACCTGAGGATGTTGATCAGCCGTCGCGGACGATCCCCAAAGCCAAGAGCGGTCAGCGGCTCGAGGACCGCCGCCAAGTCGCTTCGTGCCCGCTCGTCCAGCAGATCATGTTCATCCAGACTGCGCCAGATGGTATGCACGGCGCGGTCGCACAACTCGGCATCCGACAGCGGCGTCGTCGCCTCGGGGTCGCCCAGCGAGCCCAAGGGCATCGGGGGCATGCGGCGCACTTCTGCGCGAACCAGTTGTCTCCGTGAAGGCATGTGCTCCTCCTTCATGCCGGACACGATACGCCGGACCGAAGCGAACGGCAATCCTCGCGACATCACGACGGGCTTCTCCGGCCCGCCGTGCGCGACGCACGCCTCTGCATGGGGGCTTCCGATATCCAAACGTCAGGCGGACATCTCTTCCTCTTCGGCCTGCCCGATGAGAATGTCGGCCGGGATATGCATGCCCTTCGTCAGTCGGCGGATCATGTGCAGCGTCAGCGGGCGTTTGCGCGCCAGGACTTCGTACACTCGATTCAGCGGCCCGATGTAGGRCACGAGGTCTTTCGCGACCATGCCCGACTGATCCATGCGGAACTTGATCGCCTCGATGGGGTCGGGTGGGTCGATCGGGTAGTGCTTCGCCTCGTAGGCTTGCAGGAGGGTCGCCAGTAC
>NZ_JBFUCJ010000254.1:0-2398 GCF_056405295.1 Variovorax sp. P1_H2
CACGACGCTCGCCGCGGCGCGGCAGCTCGGCGCCGAGGGCCACTGCATCGGCATCGACATTTCGGAGCCGATGATCGCCGCCGCCCGGGCCCGCGCCGAACGGGAAATAGACACGCCGGCCAGCTTCATCCGCGCTGACGCGCAGACCCATGCGTTCGAGCCTGCGAGCTTCGACCTGATCATTTCGCGCTTCGGCGTCATGTTCTTCGACGACCCTGCCAGGGCCTTTGCGAACCTGCGGCGTGCCGCAAGGGATGGCGCCGAGCTGCGCTTCATCGCCTGGCGGAGTGCCGCGGAAAATCCGTTCATGACGACGGCCGAGCGGGCTGCGGCACCGCTGCTGCCGAACCTCCCCGCCCGCCGGCCGGACGCGCCGGGGCAGTTCGCCTTCGCCGACCGGCGCCGGGTCCGCACCATCCTGGAGGAGAGCGGCTGGGCCGAGATCGATATCCGGCCGATCGACGTGGCCTGCACCCTGCCCGAGAAAGAGTTGGTCGGCTACCTGACCCGGCTCGGCCCGGTCGGCCCGGTCCTTCAGGAGGCGGACGAGCGGACTCGAACGCAGATCATCGAGACGGTGCGCGCCGCGTTTGATCCCTATGTGCGTGGAGATGAAGTCCGGTTTACGGCGGCCTGCTGGATGGTTGGTGCGCGAGCGGTGTCTGCGTCGGCATCCCGACCATGACCGGCTGCGTGGGCTACAAGGCTCTGCACCACTTCTACACGAACCACTTCGTCAACAGCAACCCGCCCGATACGTCGCTGGTGCCGACCTCGCGCACCGTGGGCGCGCCGCAGGTGGTCGACGAGATGCTGTTCTGCTTCACGCACACCACTGAGATTCCGTGGATGCTGCCGGGGGTGGCGCCGACGGGGAGGCGGGTGGAGATACCGCTGCTGGCGGTGGTGAAGTTTCGGGGGGACAAGCTTTACCACGAGCACATTTAGTGTGTTGGTGCAGGTGGCGTTGTTGGATGCGGCGGGGCTGCCGGTGGCTGGGGTGGAGACGGGGCGCAAACTGCTGGATGAGACGCTGCCGTCGAATACTTTGATGGGTTCGGGAAGGAGGTTGAGACGCGAGCATCGCAGAACGTGTGCGATGCTATGAGCCGGTCTAACGCTCTCTGAAGTCTTCGCTCGGACATTGACTACCTCACCCATCGATGTCATGTCCCCATCCGCCGGCGGTGCAACTGGGTGATAGGTGGTGGTGCTTCTGGCGGATCAGTTTTCCTAGATTCGGCGGTCGGCGCGCGGCACCGATACATAGATGGCACCACTTTGACCTGCTACGGCAGTGCTGCCTCCTGATCCACGACCAAGGAGCGCTCGCGCAACCCGCTCCGCGTCGAGCTGGCTCTTAAGAGCTAACCGGCTGCCAAGGGCTTCCCATACGGCCACCAACGAGCGATCCGCCCGAGTCGAGCCTTCTAGTGCCTCTGCGACCTGCGCTGTTATCGATTCGCGCTGCGCCTCCCAAGATGCATTGAATCCCGTAGGCGATGTGATACCTACGTCCTCGACAATACGACTTGCAAACTGACGGGCGTCGGCGATGCGCCGGCGCCCGTGAGTGGTCATCCGCCGCTTTGTCGCCTGCATGATCGCGACCGCAGTCGCAATTGCCGCAGACGTCGCATCAGGATCAGGGACTGCTACCAAGACTTCTGGGTGGCCTGTCTGGCGCCATGTGAACCGGGGTACTTTCTGAAGCTCCCCTTGTCGATCCTGTTGGGCCGCTGGCAGTGATTGCAGAACATTGTCAACAAGGATGCGGGTCATTGCCACAGCCAGATCCTCGAAGACGATCAATTCCGAACGGTCATTTGGTCCGTCCGGATCGACCACATCGAAGCGCAGCGCTCTAGATTGCGCGGTGGGGCGGTCGAGTTGAACGAAAGAGCATACGCGGCTTAGGGGGGCGCTGAGTGAGGTTCCGCTTCGAATGAGATCGTGGCCATCGAGCTGCTTGAGGCCCTTGTTCACGGCCCTTGACCTATAGTTCGCCTTTCCTCCCTTGGCTTCCAGCAGATGCCAGTCTGATCTGGCATCCTTGACCAGCAAGTCCGGCACCGCTTTGGCCTTTGCACCCGAAGACATTGTCTCCATGGGCAGCTTGACCAGCGCGGCGTTCGCGAATACTGACTTGTGCAGGACCTGAATCGGCAACCTAGCCTCGCCAAGCCATTGTTTGACTGCGACCGTCGCGCCAATTTGCCCGACCATGTACGACATCGCACTCCATTCCGATGACTCCAGGTACTTGCAGAATGGTTTCGGAAATATGCGCCCACTGTCGAAATCGAACATGCTGACGACCGACTGGGCGCGCTGACTCAGGAACAGGCTCAGGTCCGCTCGCTGCCGTGCATCCATCCAGAAGGTTAGGGGCCAAGCA
>NZ_JBFUCJ010000255.1:0-2245 GCF_056405295.1 Variovorax sp. P1_H2
GGCACGCTGCGCCAGCGCGTGACCACCGACATCGCCACCAAGGGCGGCCAGTTCGACGTCATGACGATCGGCATGTACGAGACGCCGATCTGGGCCAAGAAGGGCTGGCTCAGGGAAATCAAGACCGATGCCGCCTACGATGCGGATGACCTGCTGCCCGCGATCCGCGACGGCCTGTCGCATGAAGGCAAGCTCTACGCCTCGCCCTTCTACGGCGAGAGCTCGATGCTGATGTACCGCAAGGACCTGGCCGACAAGGCTGGCATCAAGTTCTCCGAACGGCCCACCTGGAACGAGGTGCGCGACGCCGCCGCCAAGCTCCACGACCCCAAGGCCGGCGTCTACGGCATCTGCCTGCGCGGCAAGCCGGGCTGGGGCGACAACATGGCCCTCCTGTCGACCATGGTCAACAGCTTCGGGGGCCAGTGGTTCGACATGCGCTGGAAGCCCCAGCTCGAGTCCAAGCCCTGGAACGACGCGGTCACCTTCTACGTCGATTTGCTCACCAAATACGGCCCGCCCGGCTCGTCGGCCAACAGCTTCAACGAGATCCTGGCGCTCTACAACGAAGGCAAGTGCGGCATGTGGGTCGACGCGACCATCGCGGCCTCGTTCATCACCGACCCGAAGCAGAGCAAGGTGGCCGAGAAGGTCGCCTTCGCCCAGGGCCCCTACAGCGCGACGACCAAGGGCGCGAACTGGCTGTGGGCCTGGTCGCTCGCCATTCCCGCGAGCTCGACCAAGACCGATGCGGCCGAGAAGTTCGTCAAGTGGGCCACCTCCAAGGACTACGTCCAGCTCGTGGCCAAGGAACAGGGATGGGGCTCGGTGCCCACGGGCACGCGCAAGTCGACCTATGCCTCGCCCGAGTTCATGAAGGCGGCCAAGTTCGCCGAGGCCGAGAAGAAGGCGATCGACAGCGCCAACCCCAATGACAGCACGTTGCCCAAGAGCCCCTACGTCGGCGTGCAGTTCGCGGCCATCCCCGAGTTCCAGGCGATCGGTGTGGGCGTCGGCCAGCAGATGAGCGCGGCGCTGGCGGGCAAGGTCACGGTCGATGCAGCCCTCAAGACGGCGCAGACCCTGGCCGATCGCGAGATGCGCAAGGCCGGCTACTACAAGTAGGCGAGAGGCTCGGCCGGTCCCTCCGCTGACCGGCCGGGCTTTCTCTCTTCGTCCGCAGATCTTTTGGGAGCGCACCCATGAATCGATTTCTGCCACGGTCGCTGATGGCGCCTGCCGTGCTGGCACTGCTGCTCTGGATGATCGTGCCCCTGGTGATGACGATCTATTTTTCGGTCATCAACTACAACCTGATGCAGCCGGGCTCGCATGCATTCCTCGGCGTCGAGAACTTCCACTTCTTCATCACCGACGCCGACTTCTGGCCCGCGGTGTCGAACACGCTGGTGCTCATCGGCAGCGTGATCGTCATCACGGTGGTGTTCGGGGTGCTGCTGGCGCTGCTGGTCAACGAACCCTTTCCGGGTCGAGGAATCGTGCGGGTCCTGCTGATCTCGCCCTTCTTCGTGATGCCGGCCGTCAATGCGCTCCTGTGGAAGCACATGATGATGAACCCGATCTACGGCCTGCTCGCGACCTTGTGGAAGGCCTTCGGCGCAACGCCCGTGGACTGGCTCACCGACGTGCCGCTCTTCTCGGTGATCGTCATGGTCGCCTGGCAGTGGCTGCCCTTCGCCTGCCTGATCTTCATCACCTCGCTGCAGTCGCTCGACCGCGAACAGATGGAAGCGGCGCGCATGGACGGCGCCAATGCCTTCCAGCGTTTCGGCTACCTCACCCTGCCTCACCTCGCGCGGCCGATGGCGGTGGTGATCATGATCGAGATGATCTTCCTGCTGTCGGTGTTCGCCGAGATCGCGATCACCACCAACGGCGGACCGGGCAACGAGAGCACCAACCTCACCTACCTGATCTTCAAGCAGTCGCTGATGAATTTCGATGTGGGCGTGGCTTCGGCGGGTGCGCTGTTCGCGGTGGTGCTGGCGAACATCGTGGCGACCTTCCTGATTCGCATCATCGGCAAGAACCTGGACTGAAGGAGCTCGCGCATGAATGAAAACTTCCTGGCTCTCGCCCTGCGCACCGCGGGTGCCTGGTTCGCCGCGCTGCTGTTGTTCTTCCCGCTCGGCTGGCTGTTCCTGACGTCCTTCAAGTCCGAACTGCAAGCCATCCACGTGCCGCCGCTCTTCGTGTTCGAGCCGACACTGGAGAACTTCACCGA
>NZ_JBFUCJ010000256.1:0-2205 GCF_056405295.1 Variovorax sp. P1_H2
CGGCAGGCTGTACGGAAGGCGCTTTGCAACGCGGCGCGAGGCGATGGACGAAGTGGTCGATTGGTTGGCGTTCTACAACCATAGGAGATTGCACTCGACGCTGGGCTATGTCAGTCCCATGATGTTTGAGCAACGCTGGATCGCGGCCCAGCAGCAAGACAGGAAGTCCGCATAATCGGCAGCCTATGGAGTGCGGGCAACAGGGGCAAGGTCACCGCGAAGGCGGTGATCGGCACGGCGATCAACGGGGGAAGCCTGGAAGACGCCTTGAAGGAAGGATTCAAGACTGCATTCCTGGACACCATCGCGGCTCAAGGCGCCTTTGGGATCGGCAGCAACATTGAGCCGGGCAGCGTTGCCAACGCACTGGCACATGCTATCGCCGGTTGTGCTGTCGGGGCGGCGCGCACGGGCGGCAGTTGCACCGCCGGTGCCTTAGGCGCGGCCGTTGGTGAACTCGCGGCCAGCCTGTACGACCCAGGYGCACTGAACACGCAAGGCGACACTGTGCAGTTCGCCGCCATGATGGGCAGCATTGCCGGCGCGATCGCAGGACTGGATGCGGCCGAGATCAACCAGGCCAGCCAAGCGGGCGCGAATTCGGCGGCCAACAACTGGCTCGCGACCAAGCAAGTCGAGCAAGCGAAGAAGGAGCTGGCTGAAGCCAAATCGCCTCTGGAGGCGCTTCAAGTCGCGGCCAAATGGGCAGCAGTGGGGGTTAAGCAAGACGTGCTGACGACCTCAGGCATCGGTCTTGGGCTGGCGGAATCAGGCATCAGTGACATCAAGGGCCTGGGGGAGTTCCTGGCTCATCCGATCGACGGTCTGAATGGGATCAGGGAAATCATCCGCAGGCCCGAAGCGCGGGAGCAATTGGGTGACAGCGTCTTCAAAGAACTGAACGCCAAGATCGATCGTATGCAAACGGCGCTGACCGACGGTGGCGATCAGAACGCGGTGCAGTTGGGCCAGGACCTTGGCAGCTTGATCTGGCAGGCTGGTTCTGTGCTCACCGGCGCTGGCGCGGTAGCCAAGGGCGGGGTAGCCTTGGCGAACGTGGCGGTCAAAGTGGGGACTGGTGCGTTGGATGCGGCGCTGGCAGTGAAGATCGCTGATGCGGCAGCAACCCTTCGAACTGTGATAGAGCCCAAAATCGTTCAGCAGATGGGCTCCCGAGGCTGGTCGTCTGACGCGATCGATGCGGTAATTGCCAAGCCCGCCAAGACCATAGAAACACGAGATACGCGCTTTGATCCTATTTCTGGAACGCGTCTGAATGACCCCGCTACCGGCTACATTGCTGCCGATGGCTCGTACGTCGTGAGAAACGATAGAACTGGCGCAGTTGTACAAGTCTCGAACAAGAACGACCCAACTTGGAAGGCTCCTTGGGATAAATGATGAAATCCATAGAAGTTAAAAACCTGCCTCTTGCCGACCTTAATTTGCCGACTAGATGGTGGGGAGATGTCGCCTTATTTGGCATCTCCGATTGCTCGGTGCTGCTGAATTACTGTGCCAGCGTCGGCATTGCCGTCCTTGGCGTGGAAGGTTTTCGACTGGAGCAAGGCCACAGAATTCCGGATATGGACTGTATTGCGGATTTTTCAGTCTTGGCAGAAGGCGAATCGTTTTGCGAAAGATCGGTGGAAGCGATGAAGAAGTTTATTAGGATCATGCCGCCCGACGTATTTCTTGAATTCGTCTTTGCAAAACCTTAGTGCTCCTCAAAATGAATGTGCGATCGCCATCTGATAGGGAATTTCAGCCGGGCGAAGGCGACTTCACCAACAGTGGCACCGTCGGAAGTCGTGAACGGGTGTCCATCACGGCCGACACCGTCAACAACCTGAGCGGGCGCATCGCTGGCGGCAACGTCACGCTCGACTTGCGCGGCGACCCTCAACGCCGGGAACGACATCAACGCCCGACAGGCCGATGTGAACGCCGGCAGCGGCCTGCTCGTCGTCAACGCCGGGCGCAACCTCAAGATCGTGGATGGTCAGGTGAAGGACAGCGCCGCCTTTGCCTTCCAGTCCACCAAGAAGAGCGCGTTCTCCCTGCTTCGATGACGTTCAAAACCAGGTTTATACGAGAAATCAACTCGTACTCACCGAGAGCATGAAAGAAAACGTAGGCTATGTCGTGGAGTTAGAGGTTACGAAACCAA
Source organism: Variovorax sp. P1_H2 (assembly GCF_056405295.1). Lineage (NCBI taxonomy): Bacteria > Pseudomonadati > Pseudomonadota > Betaproteobacteria > Burkholderiales > Comamonadaceae > Variovorax > Variovorax sp. P1_H2. The sequence continues at coordinate 2,171 of NZ_JBFUCJ010000256.1, forward strand.
TTAACGCGCAGGTTGGCGTAGTTGGTCCACAAGGC
>NZ_JBFUCJ010000257.1:0-2172 GCF_056405295.1 Variovorax sp. P1_H2
GGCCTCATTCACCCCGATGCGGCGCGGCTCACCTTTTCGCACCTCGGGGTCGAGCCTTTCGATTATCTTTACACCGTATGGGAGACTTCGCGCCCGCCCGAATCATGGCTGGCATTCAAAGAGCGCTACAAAATGGTTCTCACCACTTCACGCTGGGGTGTGGACGTGTTAAAACAAGTCGGAGTCAAGCGCGTTCATTATGCACCACTTGGAGTCGAAAGCGATATTTTTCAACCTTGGGGGCCGTCACAGCGTTTTGTAGATGGAAAGACATTTCTATGGTTCTCGCGTAATCAATATCGTAAAGGCCTCGACGTCATGCTCAAGGCATGGCGAGCATTCCATCCATCGCAGCCAAATGCCAAACTGATCTTGATGGGTATCGGCATAGTGAAAACGTTGCCGGTTCCAGATAGTATTCGCGTCTGGAAGAATTTCAGAATTGCCGAGTATTACGCCGACGGAATTTCCGTATACGAGAGTTTGGCCGCAATGGACGAGCAGTCGTTGGCAACCGTGTACCGCAGCGTTGATTTCACAATCTGCTCGTCGCGCTCGGAAGGGTTTGGTTTCGGCGTCGCCGAGTCTATGGCTTGCGGCACTCCATCCATCTTCGGAAATTTCAGCGGCACCTCGGACTTCGCAGTTCCTGGCGCCTTGTTGCTGGATGGCGTCCCGATCAGAGCCGACTATTCTGACAAGGGGTTCGGTGATGTCGGGTCTTGGTGGGAGCCCTCGATCGAACATCTGACAGCCCTTTTGTTCGAGGCAAACGATATGGATGCCAAACGATATCGACTTCTCTCGGAATCGGGTGTCCGAACCATTCGCACGAAGTTTTCTTGGCGGGAGAGCAGTCTTGCGATCCGTCGGGCGCTCATCGCAGAAAACGAGGGCAAACTTCCTTCGCTCCGAACAGGCGACGCGGGAAGAGGGTATCGGTCGCGGGCGTCTTCCGCTTCTGAGGACCAGTCTACTCCGCATTCGATAGCCTCCATTCGGTGGAAGGGCTTGGTCGCACGCACCATTCGACGAGCCGGTTTTCTATTCACCTTCTTTGCCGACCAATTGGAACTTCAAGGGTGGAGGCGCGCGATCTCGGCTTCGTCGAAACAAGTGATCGGCCCGTACTTTCAAACGAGAATGCAATGGCTCGTGCGGAAGACATTGCAAATTCCACGCGGCACAAGCGAATCGGAGATGTTGCGTCCCGGCGCCTTGTTTATCGGCTATGCCGAAGGTGCATTAGGACTTGGTCAAGCTTTTCGGGCAAACTTGAAAGCCGCTGAGTCGGCCGGACTGCCATTTGCAGTTTATCCATTTCAAGTCGGCATTGAGACCCGCTTGATTGGGCCGTACATGCAACAACGATATGACGTAAATCACCCTTACGAAATCAATGTCATTCAGGTGGCGGGAGATCAGGTGTCAGAGGTTTTTCGGACGCTCAGCCCCAAGCTTTTGAAAAACTCGTACAACATCCTCTGCACCTATTGGGAGCTTTCAAGGGCGCCAGAGGAATGGAAAAAGAATCTGGAGAATATCCATGAAATCTGGGCGCCCAACAAGTTCATTGCTGACGCGTTTTCCCACATCTTCACAGGCCCGATTATTGTCATGCCTCCAGCGATGGAGGACACCAGCGGAGTTCATCCAGAACGAAGGCATTTCGGAATGGAAGAGGGGCGTTTTTATTTCATGTTCAGCTTCGATTACTTTTCCTCGCCATTCAGAAAAAATCCGCTTGGAGTGCTCCAGGCTTTCCAGCGCGCCTTCCCGAGCGGTGATGAGAATGTTGGTCTGGTAATCAAGTCCACGGGGGCGGCCGATCACTATCCCGATATAAAGGCGGTGATCGAAGCAGCCGTGGTGGAGGATCCGCGCATCCTGATATTTGATCGGAACATGCCTCGCGAAGAAATCCTCGGCTTGATCCGCGCTTCGGACGCTTATGTATCTTTGCATCGAGCAGAGGGGTTCGGGCTTGGAATGGCCGAGGCGATGACGTTTGAGCGTATCGTTATCGGAACCGACTATTCTGGCTCTACTGATTTTCTGACGGATAAGACCGGCTATCCGGTGCCCTACATCTTGCGCCCTCTGGGGTCCCATGAATATCCCTGGTATCAGGGGCAATCTTGGGCTGAACCCGATCAAAATGCAGCAGTGGAG
>NZ_JBFUCJ010000258.1:0-2071 GCF_056405295.1 Variovorax sp. P1_H2
CGCTAGCTTTGCCGTCGACGGCCGCTCGAACGTGATGCCATCCCTCGGGACCGTCTTCCAGGTCATCGACGGCCTGCCCGAGGAAAAGGGTTCGGACCAAGGTTTCGGGCGCAACTCTGGCCTCGGTTCGCAGGTTGATCGCCTCGACGTTGACGAGTTTCTGCATCGAAAGCTCCTTGTTTGTAAGGCCAACCAAGTTGACCACGATCCGGCGGGTCCATCCAGTCGCAAATGTCTTACAAGCGAGGCTCACAGAGGGAGTCCAGGGCCACGGCCGCCGCGGCAATGTGTTCGGTGACGAACAGACTCTGATTGCGTCCATCGCTAAGCTGTCGTCATGTCCATCATCGGGCGACGCCATGTCACTTTCCCTGTTTGCCGCTGAGACTCTGGTCCTCGACTATCTGAATGGGCGGGTCATGCCCTGCGCCCTGCACCGCGCGCTCGTTCTCGCGGCCGAGACCAGGCTGATGAACGGCCTGGTGCCAGTGCTCGACGAGACCCTGTGCGCCGAGATCGAGGAAGGGGCCACTGCGCCGCCCATCTGGTCGTCTGAATCCGTCTTGAGAGCAGCCCAGGAGCGCAGAACGAATCTCCGCAGGGCCGCGCAGCGAATGAGGACGCTCCAGTCGGCGTAGGCGGTTGGCCTCCATGCATCAGCTCGACGACATCGCAACCAAGCTCTTGGGTTCGCGTTACGACGCCCTCGACGAGCGGACCCGGCGTGTCGCGCGACACGTTGCGGAGCGAACGCCTGTTTCGCGCAACGTCGTGCAAGATGCCGATGCCGGGCAGTCAATGGGCCAGCGCGCGGCAGACGCGGTCGCGTCGTTCGGCGGCTCCTGGACCTTCGTCGGACTCTTCGGCGCCACCATGCTGCTGTGGGTCGCGCTCAACGCCCTGCTCCTGGCGACGCGCGGCACGACTTTCGATCCCTACCCGTTCATTCTGCTCAACCCGTTTCTTTCCATGTCTGTGCGACAGCGCACAGAAGGTCCCCGCAGTCCCTACACTGGCCTTTGTCGAGAACGCGCTGCAGGTCCGAACGAATCCGATTTCCGTGGTGGTTCGTCATGACTCGAGCGGGCGCGTCGGCCTCCGCAACTCCAATCGGTCGACATGCCCTTGGGCCAGGTTAGGCTCAGTAGCGGTTCGAATTGTCCGGCCGGCGGTCGTGGTTGTTGCGGACACCATCGTTGTCGTGTTCATAGCGGGTCGGAATGTCCTCGTGGTCGCGATCCCAGCGGCCGCGGTTGTATTCCCAGCCGCCGTTGCGCTCCTGCCATTGCGGCGCTCGGTACGCGTAGCCCGGCCGCGCGCGGATGTACTGGCCGCGCGCCCACACGTGACGGTCGCCACGCCACTCGTAGTGGCCCGGCGCCCAGACGTAGCCGCGACGCGGCGGCGGCTCGTGATCGACGCGTGGCGGTGGCGGCGCCGTCTGGATGACGATCGAGGGCTGCGCCTGCGCGACGGTCGGTACCGTCACGGCGCCCAGCGAAAGAAGGGACGCGGCGCCTACTGCAAAAGTGACAGCGAGTTTTTTTCATGGGGGACTCCCTATGAGTTGTTGGAGTCTTCATCGTGTTCCGCTGATGTGAAGGGCCTGTAAGCCCTGCGCGCATTCTTGTGTAGAGCTGTGTCGCCTCTTCCTGCCCCCCCAATAGTTCGAGTTTGTTCTCACATACATCCTCGATCCAACATGCACTCGTTCTTTACGGCCAACGAAGTGACCGGCGATCAACCGTGGCTGCGAGCCCAGTGATGCGCGCCGCCGCAAGACTCCATCGCCACCAGCGCTCCTGGCGGCAGTTGCGCGCACCCACGCGATGAACCGATCTCGGGCCAGTGCCCTGGCAGCCACCACGCGACCTATGACCTTGCCCCTGTTGCCCGCACTCCATAGGCTGCCGATTATGCGGACTTCCTGTCTTGCTGCTGGGCCGCGATCCAGCGTTGCTCAAACATCATGGGACTGACATAGCCCAGCGTCGAGTGCAATCTCCTATGGTTGTAGAACGCCAACCAATCGACCACTTCGTCCATCGCCTCGCGCCGCGTTGCAAAGCGC
>NZ_JBFUCJ010000259.1:0-2063 GCF_056405295.1 Variovorax sp. P1_H2
GCGCAGACCTTCTCGACCGCGGAGGACAACCAGCCGGCSGTGACGATCAAGGTGTTCCAGGGCGAGCGCGARATCGCCTCGGGCAACAAGCTGCTCGGTGAATTCAATCTCGAAGGCATCCCGCCGGCTTCGCGCGGCACGCCGCAGATCGAAGTCAGCTTCGACATCGACGCCAACGGCATCCTGCACGTCGGCGCCAAGGACAAGGGCACCGGCAAGGAAAACAAGATCACCATCAAGGCCAATTCGGGCCTCTCGGAGGACGAGATCCAGAAGATGGTGAAGGACGCCGAACTCAACGCGGCCGAGGACAAGAAGAAGGTCGAGCTGGCCCAGGCCCGCAACCAGGGCGAGGCGATGGTGCACAGCGTCAAGAAGTCGCTCGGCGAGCACGGCGCCAGCCTGGACGCCAGCGAAAAGGAAAAGATCGAGGCGGCGATCAAGGACGTGGAAGAAGCCCTGAAGGGCGAGGACAAGGCCGCGATCGACAACAAGACGAACACGCTGATGAGCGCCAGCCAGAAGCTCGGCGAGAAGATGTACGCCGACGCGCAGGCGGCCGCTGGAGCGGCCGGCGGTCCGGGCGCTGGCCCGGAAGCTGCAAGTGCACCGGCGGACGACAACGTGGTCGACGCCGAGGTCAAGGAAGTCAAGAAGGGCTGATCTTCCCGCCCTGAACGAGGCTGGACCCCCTGGCAAGGCGGTCCGGCCTTTTCCGCTTTCTGCCCCACCGATTTCGCCACCGATTCCCGACCATGGCCACCAAACGCGACTACTACGAAACCCTCGGCGTTCCCAAGAACGCGAGCGAGGAGGAAATCAAGAAGGCTTATCGCAAGCTCGCGATGAAGCATCACCCCGACCGCAACCACGGCGACGCCGGCAAGGAATCCGAGGCCAAGTTCAAGGAGGTCAAGGAAGCTTACGAAATGCTGTCGGACAGCCAGAAGCGCGCCGCCTACGACCAGTACGGGCACGCGGGCGTCGACCCCAACATGCGCGGCGGGCCGGGCGCGGAAGGCTTCGGCGGCTTCGCCGAGGCCTTCGGCGACATCTTCGGCGACGTCTTCGGCGGCGCCCGGGGAGGCCGCCAGGGCAGCGGCCGCCAGGTGTTCCGCGGCAGCGACCTGAGCTATGCGATGGAAGTCACGCTCGAGGAAGCGGCCGATGGCAAGGACGCCCAGATCCGGATCCCGAGCTGGGACGACTGCGGCACCTGCAAGGGCACGGGCGCCAAGCCCGGCACCAAGCCGATCACCTGTACCACCTGCCATGGCCAGGGCGCGGTCCAGATGCGCCAGGGCTTCTTCAGCGTGCAGCAGACCTGCCCCACCTGCCACGGCTCGGGCAAGATCATTCCCGAGCCCTGCACCACCTGCCACGGCCAGGGCAAGATCAAGAACAACAAGACGCTGGAAGTGAAGATCCCGGCCGGCATCGACGACGGCATGCGCATCCGCAGCACCGGCAACGGCGAGCCCGGCACCAACGGCGGCCCGCCCGGCGATCTCTACATCGAGATCCGCCTCAAGAAGCACGAGTTGTTCGAGCGCGACGGCGACGACCTGCACTGCGTGGTGCCGGTCAGCATCACCACGGCGGCGCTCGGCGGGGAGATCAACGTGCCGACCCTGAAGGGCGCGGCCGCGATCGACATCCCGGACGGCACCCAGAGCGGCAAGCAGTTTCGCCTCCGCGGCAAGGGCATCAAGGGCGTGCGCTCGAGCTACCCGGGCGACCTGTACTGCCACGTCCGGGTCGAAACGCCGGTCAAGCTGACCGAACACCAGCGCAAGCTGATGAAAGAGCTCGACGAGTCGCTCAAGAAGGGCGGCGACAAGCACAGCCCGACCGACAAGGGCTGGTTCGACAAGGCGAAGGAATTCTTCAGCTGAGCGCCACCGGGGTGCCGGCTGCCGGGGTCACCGGCGGCGAATCCAAAGCGGCCTGCGGGCCGCTTTTTTGTTGTCGGCGCTTTCCCGTAGGCGGCGCCGGCGCCCCGGGCGTTGGGTCCGGAACAGACGAACGTGTCATATGAATAGAACCTGCATTCGCCGCCGATC
>NZ_JBFUCJ010000260.1:0-2037 GCF_056405295.1 Variovorax sp. P1_H2
CGGCCCAAGGCAACGCAAAATCAGGAGGTTGAGCATGAGTACATCGCTCAACCGGGGCGCCTCCGGCGGCCTGGCAGGGGCCAGAAGACATCAGAGAAATCAGTCGAGCGCAAATTCACCAACCGCCTCGAACACAAAAATCCTGACAGCTCCGAAAGTCCGTACAACGCCGATGCGTGCTCCCGCGAACGACTGCTTTCGCGAAAGCGCAATGTCCGTTTAGGGCCCCGACCCGCGCTGAAGGCGCCCGCCATCGGTCGCGGCCGGCATGGGCGCAGACTGACGCTCCATTCCTACAGGAGCTCATCATGGAAGCAACATCGACGTGTCGCCGCGAGCCGTGGAACAAGGGCAAGCTTGTTGGGCAGAAGACCCCCTTCAGACTGAGAGATATTTGGGCTATCCGGGTGCGCTTGCAGCTCCAAGGTCGTGTGCGGGACCTTGCCCTCTTCGACCTCGGCATCGACAGCAAGCTCCGGGCGTGCGACCTGGTGCAGCTTCGCGTCCGGGATGTCTTCAATGGCGAGCGCGCGGCTGCACGCGCCAAGGTGATGCAGCAGAAGACTGGCCAACCCGTGCAGTTCGAGATGACGGGCCCAACGCGTCTTGCCATCGAGGCGTGGATTGCCAAGGCGCAGCTGAAACCCGGAGATTTCTTGTTTCCGAGCCGGGTCCAACAGTCGCCGCACATTGGAACGCGGCAGTACGCTCGCATCGTGGACGGGTGGGTCGAGGAAATCGGCTTGGATAGCGCGACCTACGGCACCCACTCCATGCGCAGGACGAAGCCGTCGTTGATTTACCGGCGCACCAAGAACTTGCGCGCCGTGCAACTGCTGCTCGGCCACAGCAAGCTGGAGAGCACGGTGCGCTACCTTGGCATCGAGGTGGAAGATGCGTTGGAGTTGGCGAAGCAGACCGACGCATGAGGCGGTCGGCCGCTCGGACGAGCTGGACCGGGCGGCCCTCCGGCAGAATGCGGCCACAACCGGACTTTCCGCCCCGCCTTCCAAATCTATGGGACTACGCCAGCATTTTCGATTTTCCAGCCCCTCTCAAGAGGCGGTGCTTGAGGTGCTCCGGGGATTCTCGGAAGTCGCCAAGCTCGATGAGCGCGGCAGCTTTGTTGTCTTCAGCCAGCGCGATGGCGGCGAGTTTTCGTTCGATTGCGAGTTGGTGGAAGATGGCATCGTTTCCGAGCGGGCAGGCAGGTACTTCACGTTTTTCGGGATGTTCCTCGAAGCCCTCACAGGTGCATTCGGACCGGTCACCGTTGAGGACGTCTGACGGCCAGAAGCCGACCTTTGCGCGAAGCCTTCAGCACTCAATGTCAAATCATCGCGTTAGAACAAAAAATGCATGACGTAAAAGCCCTTGTCGCCTCAGCATCCATACTCGCTGTGGTCACCTCTCGCTTCAGCTCGGTAACTCTATGCCCATTGGTTCAAGGTTTCGTACTGCTGCCGCTGACCGACTCTGTGGTGCGCGAAATCGCCGCCGCCCGCACGTCTACCGAGCCAGAACACCCCAAAGTAGATGACATGGCGCCTGGTGTTGCGGAGCTCGCAAAGGAACTGTCGCTGGCAGGCCCCGTCGCCTACATCTCAACTGAGTTTTTCGGCGGCGCTGGGGGACAAGAGGCGGTGGTTTGGGATGGTGCCCGTGTCGCCCTCCTGCTGAGCGATGGCACTGACGGCGGCATTGCGTGGCCGAACAGCCCGGTCAGCCGAGCCCTCCGCACCATAGGTGTCAGCGCCGAGGAGGGCAAAGACGAATTCGACACAGTAGGCTTAGGTACGCACCGCAGCACCAACGGGTGGGCCGCCGCGCAAGCGGCAGAGTAACAGCCGGGAAACGGAGAGCATTTATCTGACGCCGTGCCGACGCTGATCGAGCGCGCTGGTGTTGCGGCGGCAGATAAACGTCGATGGACTGAACCGCCGCTCGGCGATGGCGAGCGGGGCTGTTGGGGAATGTAAGGTTCAGACGCGGTGACGGTAGTACGTGCGGGGTGTGGAGGCGTGAGCGTGGGTGCTC
>NZ_JBFUCJ010000261.1:0-2003 GCF_056405295.1 Variovorax sp. P1_H2
GGTGGCGATCGCGCTGGGGCTGCAGCCGGCTTTCGTCGACGGCGATCCGCCGCGCGGGCTCGCGCCCTGGCTGTGGCTGCGCCGTGCCGCGGCGCTGCGTCATGCGCCGCCGGGCGGCAGCGTGCTCGCGGTGCGCAGCGGCCATCCCCGCGAGGCGCAGGGCGCGGCCGCGCTGGTGGCGATCGCGCTGGGGCTGCAGCCGGCTTTCGTCGACGGCGATCCGCCGCGCGGGCTCGCGCCCTGGCTGTGGCTGCGCCGTGCCGCGCCGGTGCTGTGCGCGGAACTGGCGCCGGGCGAATCGCGCCGGCTGCCCGAACTGCCGGGCCATCGCGGGCCACTGCTGCTGGCTTGCGGCATCGACGGCAGCTTCGAGCGCGACGGTGATCCGGTCGGCAGCTGGCGTGTCCCGCTGCCGTTGCCGGAAGAACGCGTGGCGCTGTGGCAGGCGCATCTGGATCCGGCAGCCGCCGAAAGCGTCGGGCGTGCGCATCGGCATGCGCCGGCACACATTGCCCATCTGGTACGCGCGGCGCGGCACCAGGCGCGGCTGGCCGGGGACGAGGCCCTGACCGAACAGCATGTGAAGCTGGCGGCCCGGCTCGGCGCCGCCGGCGAACTGGGCACGCTCGCGCAACTGCTGCCCGACGCGGTGCCGGACGAGGCCCTGGTGATGCCGCCCGATCTGCAGGCCGCACTGCATGCGCTGCGCCGGCGCTGCATGCGGCGCGAGGGGCTGGCGGATGCGCTCGGGCCCTCGGCGCGCACGCGCTACCGGCCCGGCGTGCGCGCCTTGCTGGTGGGCGCATCGGGCACCGGCAAGACGCTCGCGGTCGCGTGGCTGGCATCGCAGCTCGGCCTGCCGCTGTACCGCGTCGACCTCGCATCGGTCGCGAGCAAGTACATCGGCGAGACCGAGAAGAACCTCGCGCAGCTCTTCGCGCGCGCCGAGCATGCGGAGGTGGTGCTGCTCTTCGACGAGGCCGATTCGCTGTTCGGCAAGCGGACCGAGGTGAAGGACGCCAACGACCGCTTCGCGAACCAGCAGACCAACTACCTGCTGCAGCGCATCGAGTCCTTCGACGGCATCGCGATCCTGACGAGCAACAGCCGCTCGCGCTTCGACGGTGCGTTCACGCGCCGGCTCGACGCGATCATCGAGTTCCCCACGCCCGGGCCGCAGGAGCGCCGCACGCTGTGGCTGGCGCACCTGGGTGCGCACCACGTGCTGGAACTGGCGCAGATCAACCGCATCGCCGCGTCGTGCGACCTCGCGGGCGGGCACATCCGCAACGCGACCTTGGCAGCGGCGAGCGCGGCGCCGGGGCCCATCGGCTTCGATGCGCTGCGCACCGCCGTCGAGGCCGAATACCGCAAGCTCGGCCGGCCCGCGCCCACGGGGTTGTAGGCATGGGCGCGAGCGTCGCCCCGCAGATCGCTCGCCCGTCGGCGATGGGGCGGGCCCCGCCGGCAGCGCACCCGCGCATGGCGGTGCCGCAGGTCGCGGGCGTGCCGACCTTCCTCTCGGTGGTGCAGCGGCGCGAGTCGGCCGGCGGCAACGTGGCGAGCCGCATCGCCGATGCACGGCAGCGCGAGCAGACCGAGGATCGTGACGAGGCCGAGCGGCTCGCCGAGCGCATCGGCCAGCACGAAGTGCGCGATGCGATGCGCGCCGACGATGCGCGGCAGGCCGAGCGTTCGGGAGCGGCGCAGGCATCGCGCGCCGCGACCCGGTCCGGCACCCACGCGCCGGCGATGCGCAGCCCTGCGTCGCCGGCACCGGCCACGGGGTTCGGGCAGGAGCCCGCGCCGTTGGTCTTGCGAACCGAGCCGCCCGCGCTGCGCACCGAGCCTGAACTGCAGACGCGCGCTGACGACGGCGGCGGCGACGCACCTGCGGACGCAGGCGCGCCGGCAGCAGTCGGCTCAGGCGATGGCGCGGCAGCAGGCCGGGGCGCGGGTGGCGCAGGCGATGCGGGCGCTGCCGCCGGCGGCGATGCCGGTGC
>NZ_JBFUCJ010000262.1:0-1956 GCF_056405295.1 Variovorax sp. P1_H2
GCTGTGGGCCGTAGCCCATTTCCATCGTCGCCGCGATGAACTCCTCGCGGCTTATCGAATGCAGGCTCGGAAGGTCGTGGGCTGCGTCAAGACCATTGGTGATTGCGGCTTCAAAATCTTTGCGGAACTCGCACTCCGGGGCAGATTTGGGCTTCCAGTAGTTGAACTTGGTTGTCATGACTGGTTGGAGTAGTGCATGGGAACGATTCCGCGTCTTCAGTGATTTGAATCTCGACTGTAGCCTTCCCCCGGCGCGAGGAAGGCCAAGTCGCGATTTGCGTTCTGTTTCTTCGGGACTGGTAGGGGTGTGATGTGACTGGCGTCGTCTGCGGTGCCTGCTTTCAGAAACGCGCCCAGTCGGATGTGTTGCCCTTTGTGGCTCTGCGGCCACATCGAGCTGGATGTTTGGGCGAAACCTTGGGCGATACTTCCGGTACTAAAAGGAACAAGATGCAACAACACGACATTCGTCCCGGGGACTTGCTTTTGAGTCGGGGTGGAGAGGATGAAAAGTGGTCTATCGGCGAAGCGGTACGGAACAGAATCCGGACCGCAACGGACAGCCCGTACACCCATGCGGCCATCGCTCTAAGTAGCACGGAGATCGCCGATGCTCGGCCCGGAGGAGTGAGGATCCGACCGCTCCAGCATCTAGTGGACGGGGCTGCCTGCGTGCTCGTGCTTGCGCGGGACGACATCTGGGATGCGGGGAGGCTTCGTCAGCTCCGCGCGTATGTCGAAGACCTCGAAGCGCTCGGCGCCAGGTACAACTATGCTGATGCCCTGCGCTTCGAGAAAAACAAGGCGCGGCATCAGGCGGGCATTACACAGGCGTTGGAGGATTTCTTCGAGAAGAGCGTGAGCAATGGCGCGACGAACTGCGGGCCGTTCTTCTGCTCCGAGTTGGTCGTTGCCTGCTTGATTCACATCGGCTACATCGACCCTAGCGCCGCGGTCGTCTATGACCCCGGAACTCATTCTCCTGGAGATCTGTTGCGGGACGCCACCTTCGGCTATTTGGTCGGCTATCTTTCGAACGACCCTGGATTCAAGGTGCCCGCTGATGACCCGCTCCACGCCCTGACAAGATACAACGATGTGTGTGCCCGTCGCTAGTCCGGCGATGACAGGCCTCCTCCCAGGCGCCCTTGAGGAATCGAAATCCCCCATTTCTCTACCACCTGGACTCGTCTGATTGAGCGAGCATCGTGCGACAACTCGACGACGCAGTCCGGCGGAGTGCTTGGAGAGCTTGTATCCGGTGATGATCACACTCCCGCAGACCGTCGAGTCGTCAGCGCAGCGATTGCTCACCTTCGAAGCATTGCCGTTGCGGCCAAGGCCTAGCTTGCGATCCTTGGCCGTTGCAGTAACGCGGAACTCAGCAGATCAGGAGGGTCAATGAAGACTGCAGGCGTGAAGGCACTTGTACGAGACGTCTTAGAGACGCTGCCCAAGCCGTACTCCGAACACATMATCGAGGATGTGTTCCTTGCGATCGAGTACAACGCAGCTTGGCGCGCGCGATATGAGACGGAGTGTGCGTCTCTGGGAACCACCGTCACCAATACTTGGGGAGGGCACTGGGTCGCGAATACTCTTGGCAAAGTCGGAGAACGGCAGGTCCCGGCGAGGACAAGCAAGCTGATCGGCTCCTATTCCGTCCTCGATACGGACGCCAAGACGGTGCTACGCAAGCCGAAGGAATCTGAAGCCTTGCAGATGATGGCTGACTACTACCTTGCCAATAGATCGCAGTTGCCGACGGGGGTTCGCGACCATCGCGAATTGATTGTTGACCTTCTGATGGAAGGAACGTAAGCAACTGGTCACCCCATCTTGAATCGTTCCGCGGGTGCCGGGAGCATGCGTCCACCTCACAACTTAGGTGGACACCATGGAAATCGCCAAACCCGCTACCCGCCGTCGCCACGGCCCGGACCTGAAGTCGCGCGT
>NZ_JBFUCJ010000263.1:0-1910 GCF_056405295.1 Variovorax sp. P1_H2
TAAAGAATCTAGGCCTACCATCACATTTCAGTCATATCGCAAAATGGCGAGATCTTGAAAAAAACACAAGCAATAACTCCGGCTGGCTAGAATTGTTCGATCTCTTTCTTACTCAAGGATGCGCATTTAACAATCCATACCGAACGATGGAAGTTGAATTGAATCTCGCGGCCTTTCATCTTCTCAAGAAGATAATCGAGTTCACCGGAATAACCAATCATCCACCCCATCTCAACGATATGCCCCGTGCAAAACGAGTCGACCTGTCGACCGGGAGCTACTCAAGCGAAATAGTAGCCGCATGGCAGCATGAAGAGCCAAACCTCACCCAGCGCACTGGAGACGAACGTGAAAATTCCCCATCAACGCTATTCAGAAATTAGCCAAGACGATGTTCACGATAATATAAGTGCATTTCATGCACAACAGCAGTATTTGCTAATCCAAGGCCTGAAAGAACGTGGACAGTTGCTGGCGAACCTCGATCCTGCGAAACTCACTGACTTTGTCGGCAAAGAAATAGAATTCTGGCCGGGCATGCCGGGAGAGATCACGCTCCCCGCACCGCAACGCGAGAATGCGGCGTTAGTTCGAAAAAATTCAAAAACAGGACTTTCCAGCAACCAAGAAATCTCGCTTGGGAAAATAAGCCAATTCCTCTCAGATGCATTGACAAGGAAAACTCCAGCCGAAGGGGAAATTCCACGGCGACTGTATCCATCCGGTGGAGGTCTTTATCCAGTCGAAGTTTTTATCTGCCGACTTTCTCAAAAAATCAAAGACTGGCCAAACGATCACCCTGTTTTTCACCTCAAAGCAAACTCTAGAGAACTCGAGTCGATGCAAGCAAGCGCCTCGATCGAAGAATTAAGAGACAGTCTCTCCGGTTACGACGAAGATATCGGATACCCTTATTTTGCACTTGTCTACTGCATACATCTAGACAAGGCCATATTCAAATACAAGTATCGCGGATATAGAAACGCATTAATGGAAGTTGGTTCAATGTATCAACTGTGCGATCTCTATTCAAAAGAATTTGATATGAGAAATCGAGTCTGGGCGGGCTTCTACGATGGCTTGGTCGCCAAACAATTAAACATAAATATCACCTCCGTGCTGCCCTGCGTCGCTCAGTTTTTCGGAGAATAAGAATGTATAAATTTCGCAGAATTAGCCGGTCCTCGATCGATCACCCGAATATATTCGTCGCCGAGAGTTCGGTAAATTTAGCGCTACCAAATACATCGTGGGCTATCGACAATTTCGGCCTTTCATCCAGCGGAATAGGTCGAGGCTTGTCGGGCATATTTGCCGGTTTGGGGGAGTTTCTCGAGCGCCGGCACTTTTCTTCTCAAGTCCCTATTTCAATTCGGGCCCGCTTGGCAGACGTCATGCCAGATAATGAACGAAGTGAATGGATACAGGCGCTGACGCAGACAGGGAATACAGAAGCATGCGATGTAGATCGGCATATCTTCCCTTTGACTCGAGTCATAAGCAAGCACGGGGACGAGAGAATGATACCAACTGCCACCATGAGAATATCATCTATTCCAGAATATACGCATGACGACTTTTTTCCCTACCGCGACACTTCAGGATGCAGCGCACATCTAAATCTTGAAGACGCAATATTGTCCTCAGTGAAGGAACAGATCGAACGACAATGCTTGCTCATCTTCTGGCTCACAGGAGCAGCTGGCCAAGCACTCCCGAACGRCATTGTCGAATTAGCATTAAACGACTATGCAGCCTTGTATAAAAAAATAACTCAGAATGGCACTCTATCTTTTTTCGATATTACGATCCCCGATTGTCCAGGGTATGCCATTTTGCTTGTCTACACGGGGGCAAAAAACACACTCGTCAAGTACTGCCCCGGATTGAGCTACTCACTGAACGTAGAC
>NZ_JBFUCJ010000264.1:0-1879 GCF_056405295.1 Variovorax sp. P1_H2
GGCGACGATCCGCTCGAACCTCTAGGACGAGACTAACTCGCTCTGCGAGGCACTGGCGGCTAATTAAAGAATTCAATCTTAATGGGTCAATCTTGCGATTGACCTATCCGTTAGCCAATGTTTGTGAAAAGCTTGGCGAGCGAAATTTCGTCTGATTTGAATTGGAAAAATAGAAAAGCAGTTTGCTTGCTCGTTTCGCTGTTGAGCGTTATGAGGATTTTATTGAGTCGGCGAATCGTCGGTGACATATCTGACGAACGCTTCTTCCAGGGATTTCGCGCTGTTTTCATGAAGAAAAGCAGATGTTGTTTCAAAACGGCGGGTTTTTCCATTTTTCAAGAAGAAGAAATAGTCGCAATTATTTTCTATTTCGGATGCCTGGTGTGTGGAAAAAATAACCATCTTATTCATTGATTTTATTCTTGAGAGTGCTGTCCATATATAGAACCGATATTCCGGATCAACGCCTGAAGTTGGCTCGTCGAGAATATACAGATCTGCGTCAAGTGATAGAAGAATCATGAGTACAAACCAGCGCTTCTCGCCATAACTGCAATTGTTGGCGCGACGTTTTGACAGTAGTTTATATTTTTCTTGTTCTTTTTCTGTTGCGTTCGATAGAAGATTTTTGCTTCTTCTGGAGTTGGATCTTGACAGTGCTTCAATTAATTCCGACAGCTCGCTCAGGCGCAGGGCATCGGGCACCGTAACGATTTGAGCGAGATAGGCGATGCTGTCTGAATGTGGTGCTGTAGATAGAGTTCCTGAGCTATGCTTTTTTAATCCGCATATCACATCAAAGAAGGTCGTTTTTCCTGAGCCGTTCGAGCCCAGCAGTCCTACAATTTCTCCCGGAGCGACCTCGATGGAGGTATTGTCTAGGATTAATTGGCGATCACGGGTGAACGTAATCCCATCAGCTTTGAATCCACGATTTGTTGTCGTCATCTATTGCTCCACTCCGGATTCAAGCGTTGCTTCACGATGCCATAGGCGCCCAGTGCGAAGAGCATGACAGCTTGGCCGGTCAAAATCACAAGGTGCTTGTCTGAGTTCTGCGTTCCGGAAATGAAAGTCGCCGCCGAGAAAAATGGATTGAAATACGCGAAATTGATTTCGGAAGATGGAGAGCGGGAGGCGGCCAATCCGGCTACCAAGAGTATCGTGATGGATATTGACATCAGACTGCTAGCGGATTGGAATGTTAGCGGCAGTGCTGCAAAAAAAATTGCGCTGACCATGAATGTGATGCAAACAAGAACGAAGCCAGCAAACAATCGGATAATTTCACTGGCAGAGACATTCGTCAACAAGAGGGCGGTAACAACAATAAACGTCAATCCGTATGCCATGCAAAGAAACAGCGATGCCATGAACTGTGCAAGCATAAATCGGTTGCGCTTTTCCCTGCTTGTCAAGAATGAACGTACGAAGCCGCTTTCGCGTCGGCCTATCAAATACAAGCCAAATCCGAAGAATGACAATGTCAAGGCAATGTATGCGAGGCACCATCCCGCCTTCTCGGCGAAGATGGAGGGGTCAAGAACAGCGTGGCTACCCTGATATGTAGTGAAAGCCATGAAGCCAATCGGTGCAACGATAGACCAGAAGACTCCAATAGGTTCCCGAAGTTGCTCGGCCACGAGAATCTGTGCGGATCTGGCGATTCCCATCATCGCGCGTCTCATGGAAATGGCACCATTTTAGAAATCCTGTTGGGTAGGAAACTCTCGTGGAAATCCGAAGACACCCTGTTCTTGAGATTGTTGGAAATTGAGTTGTCCATCTGTAAGAAAAATCCAGGACTGAGAAATTTAGTCATATACACATTGTGTAAATTGAGGCGTTCTAATCCAATATAAAGGTACCAATATGGAAG
>NZ_JBFUCJ010000265.1:0-1842 GCF_056405295.1 Variovorax sp. P1_H2
ACGGTGCCGTGCGTTCGGGCGTCGGCCGCTCGGTATTGGCATTGGCAATGGCCGGCGTGGTCGGATTCATGGGCTGGCTGCCGGTCGCACATGCAGCAGATACGGCGACCGGCTATATGGCGGGRGCGAATGCACAGGCGATTGCGTTGCGCGACGTTGCGGTCGGCGAAAACTCTTACGTGAACTCCTTCCATTCACCGGGCCAGGCGGTCCAGGATTACGCGGTTGGGTTGGGCTACTCCGCTCAAGCGTATGGTGGTTCGGCCGTTGCGCTTGGCAATGGTGCGCAGGCTGGCACGACCGCCCTTCAGACTACACACACGGAGGCAACGGCGGTGGGCACCATGGCCAGTGCGCTGGCGTTGAAAACCACTGCACTGGGTACCTATTCGGTTGCCGACCAGGATGGTGCGACGTCACTTGGTGCGTACAGCCAAGTGCATAGTGTATTGGGACTTGCCCTGGGTACTCAGGCCGTGGTGAATGCTGGCGCGACCAATTCCGTTGCGCTGGGTGCCAACTCGGTCGCTACGCGTGCCAATACGGTGTCCGTGGGTGCAGTGGGAGCCACGCGTCAGGTGGTGAACGTTGCCGCAGGCATCGTGTCGTCGACGAGCACGGACGCTGTGAACGGTAGCCAGTTGTATGGGGCGAGCAATTCGGTGGCCGCCGCCTTGGGCGGCAGCTCGACGGTCAATACGGACGGCACGGTCTCGGCGCCGAGCTACGCGGTGGGCGGAACGACGGCCAACAGCGTGGGCGCTGCCATCACCAACCTGGACGGCCGCACGACCACGAACACCACGAACCTCACGAACCTCACGAACAATCTGAACAGCGGTTCGGTGGGTCTGGTGAAGCAGGACGCGACGACCCATGCGATCACGGTGGCAGGCGACAAGGCCGGCACCTCGGTGGACTTCGCTGGTACCGATGGCGCGCGCACCCTGAGCGGCGTGAAGGACGGCACGCTGGCGGCGGGCAGCAAGGAAGCGGTGAACGGCGGWCAGCTGTTCACGACCAACGAGAACGTGRCGGCCAACACCARCGCGATCGGTGGACTGGACACCCGCGTGACGACGGTGGAAGGYGACGTGACGAACCTGACCAACAACCTGAACAGCGGTTCGGTGGGTCTGGTGAAGCAGGACGCGACGACCAAGGCCATCACGGTGGCAGCCGAYAAGGCGGGCACCTCGGTGGACTTCACCGGCACCGAAGGTGCGCGCACCCTGAGCGGCGTGAAGGAYGGCACGCTGGCGGCGGGCAGCAMSGAAGCGGTGAACGGCGGTCARCTGTTCACGACCAACGAGAACGTGGCGGCCAACACGGCCAACATCGCRACCAACACGACCAACATYGCGGGCAACACGACGGCCATCACCAACCTGGACGGCCGCACGACGACGAACACCACGAACATTGCGACCAACACCACCGACATCACGAACCTCACGAACAACCTGAACAGTGGTTCGGTGGGTCTGGTGAAGCAGGACGCGRCGACCAAGGCCATCACGGTGGCAGGCGACAAGGCRGGCACCTCGGTGGACTTYGCYGGCACYGAAGGCGCGCGCACCCTGAGCGGCGTGAAGGACGGCACGCTGGCGGCAGGCAGCACCGAAGCGGTGAACGGCGGTCAGCTGTTCACGACCAACCAGAACGTGACGGCGAACACCAACGCGATCGGCGCACTGGACACCCGCGTGGGCACTGCCGAAGGCAGCATCACCACGATCCAGGGTGACATTTCGACGATCAACACCAACGTTGCCGGCAACACGACGGCCATCACCAACCTGGACGGCCGTGTCACGACCGTCGAAGGCGACGTGACCAACC
>NZ_JBFUCJ010000266.1:0-1839 GCF_056405295.1 Variovorax sp. P1_H2
CGACGGAATCTCCATCGAGGCCTTGTCCGACTCCACCGTGATCAGCGACTGCTCGGCCTTCACCGTGTCGCCGGCCTTCACCAGCACCTCGATCACCGCGACTTCGTCGAAATCGCCGATGTCCGGCACCTTGACTTGTACTTCGCTCATTTGGACACCTTCAGTTTGAGTGTGAGAACGTCGACCGGACCGGCCGAATTGCGATCGAATTCGCAGGCCGCGGCAATGCCGGCCTCGGCGACGTCGCGCGCCGATCGCGCCTTGTCGTAGACCGCGTGCATCGCGCCGAGTGCGAAGTTGCGTCCCGAGCCGATGCTCCAGAACTGCTTGAACTCGAACACTTCGCGGTAGCTGTAGATGCCATAGATGCCACTGGCATTGGCCAGCAGCATCGTGAACTGGCTCGACTCGTAGGGGTCGTGCTCGTCTTCCTTGGTCTGCAGGAAGAACGACTCCTTCAGCACCGGATGCAGCAGCGTGAAGGTGCGGAAGATCTCGTCCTTGCTGCCGAAGCGCAGCGCCTCCGCGGGCTGCGCCGCCAGCGCGTGCTGCAGCACCAGGAAGTGCGCCGCCGCACCGGCCACCGCGAAGATGCTCTGGCCGGCGGCATCGTCGACCTTGAACAGCTTCTGGTTGGCTTCGGCGCGGTGCGACAGCCGCGTGTCGCCGAAGGTCACGAGCGAATCCGACGCCATCACGACCTGGCCGCCCTTGCGGACGGCCACCACCGTCGTCATAGGGGCACGCGCCGGGCCGCCCCGAGCGCGCCGCCCCCTTCAGGGGGAAGCGCCGCAGGCGCCTCGGGGGTCATAGCAGCACCCGGCGGAAGTCGGCGAGCACCTGGCCCAAGTAGGCGTTGAACCGCGCCGCCGCGGCGCCGTCGATCACGCGGTGGTCGTAGGACAGCGACAGCGGCAGCGTCAGGCGCGGCACGAACTGCTTGCCATCCCACACCGGCTTCATCTGGCCCTTCGACAGGCCCAGGATCGCAACCTCGGGCGCATTGATGATCGGCGTGAAGTGCGTGCCGCCGATGCCGCCGAGCGAGCTGATCGAGATGCAGCCGCCCTGCATGTCGGCCGAACCGAGCTTGCCGTCGCGCGCCTTCTTGGCGAGTTCGCCCATTTCTTGGCTGATCTGCAGCACGCCCTTCTTGTCGGCATCCTTGAGCACCGGCACCACCAGGCCGTTCGGCGTGTCCGCCGCGAAGCCGATGTTGTAGTACTGCTTGTAGACCAGCTGGTCGCCGTCCAGGCTGGCGTTGAAGTCGGGGAACTTCTTCAGTGCCGAGACCATCGCCTTGATCACGAAGGCCAGCATCGTCACCTTGACGCCCGACTTCTCGTTCTCCTTGTTGGTCGCCACGCGGAAGGCCTCCAGCTCGGTGATGTCGGCCTCGTCGTTGTTCGTGACGTGCGGGATCATCACCCAGTTGCGGTGCAGGTTGGCGCCGCTGAGCTTCTTGATGCGCGACAGGTCGCGGCGCTCCACCGCGCCGAACTTCGCGAAGTCGACCTTCGGCCAGGGGATCAGGCCGAGGGCCTCGCCACCGCCGCCCGCCGGCGCCTTGGCGGCCGCGGCCCTGGTGCTGGCCGCGCCGCTCATCACCGCCCGGGTGAAGCCCTGCACGTCTTCCTGGGTGATGCGGCCCTTGGGGCCGCTGCCCTTGATTTCCTCGAGCGGCACGCCGAGCTCGCGCGCGAACTTGCGCACCGAGGGCGAGGCATGCGGCAGCTTGCCGCTGGGCGCGACCGTGGGGTCGTGCGCCGGTACGGCAGCAGCCGGCGCGGCGGCTGCGGGTGCCGCTGCGCTCGCCACCGCGGGTGCGGCGGCCGCAGC
>NZ_JBFUCJ010000267.1:0-1804 GCF_056405295.1 Variovorax sp. P1_H2
ACATTGTGCCTAGTTAAGCCAAAAGTAACAAGATGATTCATTAGATTCTTGTCACCTGCCAGGCCCGCGACTTGCGCCGACGCGCGGAGCGCGGGTTTTCCGCCATACGTCGGATCGCCTGATTTGTATACAGTTTCGCGTACAGAATGGTGAACGATTCAAGGCAAAGCGCCGTTCGCCTGAACCTCTTTCTCCACGCTGCCCAGGAGTACACGCAATGACGGCTGCCTCGCCATCCCTCCACCCGGTCGACCAGCGCTTGCCGGCCGGCAAGCTCACCGCCCTCGGCCTGCAGCACGTGCTCGTGATGTACGCCGGCGCCGTAGCCGTGCCGCTGATCGTCGGCCGGGCGCTGAAGCTCACGCCCCAGGAGGTGGCATTGCTGATTTCGGCCGACCTGTTCTGCTGCGGCATCGCGACCTTGATCCAGGCTCGGCGCCACCCAGTGGTTCGGCATCAAGCTGCCGGTGATGATGGGCGTGACTTTCGCGTCGGTCGCCCCGATGGTCGCGATCGCCAATGCCAACCCGGGCCAGGCCGGGGCGCAGCTGCTGTTCGGCGCGATCATCGGCGCCGGCGTCATCTCGATACTGATCGCGCCGATGGTCTCGCGCATGCTGCGCTTCTTCCCGCCGGTGGTCACGGGCACCATCATTGCGGTGATCGGCATCAGCCTGATGCGGGTCGGCATCAACTGGATCTTCGGCAACCCCGTGGGGCCGACCGCACCGGCGCTGGTCGACCCGGTGTACGCCAAGTGGCTGGCCGACGTCACCTCGCCCGGCTCGGCGGTGCCGCCGGTCCCCAAGGGACTCTCGATCGTGCCGTCGGTGCCCAACCCCAAGTACGCCGACCTCGGCGGCCTGGCTATCGCGGCGCTGGTGCTGGTGTCGATCCTGCTGATCGTCAAGTACGCCAAGGGTTTCATCGCCAACATCTCGGTACTGCTCGGCATCGTGATCGGCGCGGTGGTGGCCACCGCCTTCGGCTTCATGACCTTCGAGAAGGTCGGCAGCGCGGCCTGGTTCGACATCGTGCTGCCCTTCCACTTCGGCATGCCGAAGTTCGACCCGGTGCTGATCCTCACGATGTCGCTGATCATGATCGTGGTGATGATCGAATCGACCGGCATGTTCCTCGCGCTCGGCGAGATGACCGACCGCAAGATCAGCCAGCAGGACCTGGCGCGCGGCCTGCGCACCGACGGCCTGGGCACGCTGATCGGCGGCATCTTCAACACCTTTCCGTACACCAGCTTCTCGCAGAACGTCGGCCTGGTGGCGGTGACCGGCATCAAGAGCCGCTACGTCTGCGTGGCCGGCGGCCTGATCCTGATCGTGCTGGGCCTGCTGCCCAAGATGGCGGCGCTGGTCGAGTCGCTGCCCACCGTGGTGCTGGGCGGCGCCGGCCTGGTGATGTTCGGCATGGTCGCGGCGACCGGCATCCGCATCCTGTCGGGCGTGGACTTCAAGACCAACCGGCACAACGCGATGATCGTCGCGGTGTCGATCGGCGTCGGCATGATCCCGCTGCTGGCACCCAACTTCAAGCAGTGGATGCCGCATGCGATCCATTCGCTGGTCGAGTCGGGCATCCTGCTGGCGTCGATCTGCGCGGTGCTGCTGAACCTGTTCCTGAATGGCGCGAAGCACGACGAAGCGGCGATCGTCGCGGCTGCGAAACAGGCAGAGGCGTGACTTGGGCTCGCCCCCAGGTTGGCCCGCACTTCGTGTCGGGCCGCCCACCCCCTACCGGGGGCGCAGTCAGCGGCCCGGCGAAGCCGGTTCCGCGACTGCCCACCAAC
>NZ_JBFUCJ010000268.1:0-1772 GCF_056405295.1 Variovorax sp. P1_H2
ATTCAGGCTCACTACGACATCAGTAACGACTTCTATGCGCTGTGGCTCGATCCGACGATGGCATATTCATGCGCGCTGTGGGAAGACGGCGACAGCTTGGAGCAAGCGCAACTTAGGAAGCTTGATTTTCACTTGGCTCAAGCACAAGCATCTAACAAGAAGCATCTGCTGGACGTGGGCTGCGGGTGGGGAACTCTTCTCGGCAGGGCGGTAACGTGCTGCCATGTCGAGGCCGCTGTCGGTTTGACTCTCAGCCAAGCACAGGTTGACTGGGTCAAAGCATCAAAGCAGGACAATGTGTCGGTGGTGCTGCAAAGTTGGAAGGACCACCAACCTAGTTCGCCCTATGATGCCATCGTGTCCATCGGTGCATTCGAGCACTTCGCAAGGGCGGGCGTCACAAAGGCCGCCAAGGCGGAAGCGTATCGCAGCTTCTTCAAGTGGTGCCACGAAAACTCCACCCCCGACTGCGACCTCTCTCTGCAGAGCATCGTCTACGAGAACTATGACGAAGAGAACCCGAATCCCTTTGTCGAACAGATATTTCCGGAATCGGAGCTACCTCGTGTGTCCGAGATTCTTGCTGCTTGCGACGGGCTTTTCGAAATCGTCGCGCTGCGCAACGATCGCGCGCACTACGCAAAGACCTTGCAATGCTGGTACGCCAACCTGCGCAAGAACCGCGAACAAGCAATCGCGATGGTGGGCGACGAGGTGTTTAGAAAGTATGAGAAGTACCTCGGCATCTTTGTGGTGGGCTTCCACACCGGCACGGTGAATCTGACTCGCCTCAAGGCGCGCAAGATTGCGAAGCCGGTTGTGATCCGATAGTGAACGCGCGGGGGGTGTCTAGCCTCGGGCCGCGAACCTCCAGGCAGATTCATGTCTGGGTTGTCTGGCTGTCGCCGAGGCTGCGACTAGGCCCCCTCTTGCGCGGCCTCTCGCGAAATGAGCGGAAAGYGGCTCGCGCGTTCATTGATTTGCAGGCGCGGACTGAGTTCATCACCTCTCGGGTTTGTGTGCGGGTGCTCGCCTCGCGATATCTCGGCGTTAGTCACCGAAAGGTCGCTCTCGCGAAGACCATCAAAGGTCAGCCGCAACTCATTGACCCTAGCAGTGGGCGAAGGCACGGGCTCAACGTCAGTCTTTCGCATTGCATTGCGGGCGTGGCAATCGCCTTTGGACGAAAGACTCGTGTCGGAGTGGATCTTGAGAGTCACTTGCACCCGCCGGCGCTCACCATTGCGGTGGCTCGCCTATGCACCTCTGAGGAAGGCGCTCTCGTGTCGGGTGAGATTTGGGACTGCTGGGCGCGCAGGGAAGCCCTTCTCAAAGGGCTTGGTTTGGGCCTTTCGGGCTTGCACTCCGTTCCTTCGCTTGAGCTCGAGAACAATTTCGTGAGATCAGGAGCGTCAACTTGGACAGTGAACTCCATTTCATTAAGTCCGGATACCTCGCTTGCCTGTGCGGCCGAAGGTATTGCACGACGCTTTAGGGTGCTCTCCTGCCGGCCAAGCGCAATTATCAACAAGAGCTTTTAAATGCAACTCAAACTATTTCGCCTTCTATTCAGATTTCTTGATGCCATATCGACTAGCTTGGCGGCGCGTCTGGCTGTGGCCGTGTTCTACGCGCCTCGCAAATTCCCAGCAGCGAAATGGGAAAATGCGGGGATTGCCCTTGGCAAGGAAGACACACTGCAATTCGATGGCGAGCGGCTCGACGCGACAGTTTGGCCGGGGGAGGGCCCCACCGTGCTTCTCGTGCACGGC
>NZ_JBFUCJ010000269.1:0-1742 GCF_056405295.1 Variovorax sp. P1_H2
CCGCCTTCGCGGTGACCTTGCCCCTGTTGCCCGCACTCCATAGGCTGCCGATTATGCGGACTTCCTGTCTTGCTGCTGGGCCGCGATCCAGCGTTGCTCAAACATCATGGGACTGACATAGCCCAGCGTCGAGTGCAATCTCCTATGGTTGTAGAACGCCAACCAATCGACCACTTCGTCCATCGCCTCGCGCCGCGTTGCAAAGCGCCTTCCGTACAGCCTGCCGACCTTCAGGCGCCCCCACAGGCTTTCGGTCGGCGCGTTGTCCCAGCAATCGCCCTTGCGGCTCATCGAGGACTTCATCTCGTAGTCCTGGAGTGCCTTTTGGAACTCATGGCTGCAGTATTGGCTGCCCCGATCTGAATGAAAGATCAGCCCCGGCGCGGGACGGCGCCGAAACCACGCCATGCGCAACGCATCCGTCACGACGCTGGCCTGCATGTGCTCTCTCAGGCTCCAGCCCACCACCTGGCGACTGAACAGGTCGATGACCGCCGTCAAGTACAGCCACCCCTCATCGGTGGCGATGTAGGTGATGTCGCTCGTCCACACCTGGTTCGGCGCCGCGGGCGCGAAGTCGCGCTGCAGCAGGTTGTCGGCAATCGGCAGATCGTGTTTGCTGTCGGTGGTCACGACAAACTTTCTCTTGCCCCTGGCCTTGATGCCGTGGCGCTGCATCAGCTTTCGCACGCGCTCCTTGCCCACCCGAATGCCTCGCGCCAGCAGTTCCTTCCACATCTTGGGCCAGCCGTATTCCTCCTTGACTTCGGCATGAATGGCCTTGATGTGCACCAGCAAGGCCTCGTCGCTGATGCGCTTGTTCGCCCCCGGCCGACTCGGCTTGTCCGCATCCTTGCGCCGCCAATGCTCAAAGTAGCCGCTGGCGCTGACGCCCAGCACCTCGCAGGCCAGCGTGACGGGCCAGCGGGCCCTTTGCTTGGCAATCCAGGCGTACTTCACAGCGAATGTTTGGCGAAGTACGCCGTGGCTTTTCCCAAGATGTCGCGCTCCATCCTCAGGCGCGCATTCTCCGCGCGCAGCCGCGCCAGCTCCATCTGTTCAGGCGACACAGGCTTGTCGCCAGCGCCCTTGAGCTGGCCCTTCTCGCTGAGCCGCACCCAGTTGTCCAGCGTCTGCTTCGGCATGCCCAGCACCTTGGCCGTCACCGACGCCGCTTGGCCGCCTTTGACCAGTCGCACCGCCTCCAGCTTGAATTCGAGCGTGTACCTGCCACGCGGTTGCCCGTCTTTTCTCTTGCTCATTTCTCTTCTCTCCAATCACTGAATTTGACCATCAGCTATGGAGTACGTTTTTCGGGGGCAAGATCACACCGAGGCTCCGGGGAAGTCCTTCTTGGATTTCCTGATCCCCGAACTGGTGTCCGGCGTGCGCTACCGCAACGGACCGTACTTCGTCGCCTTACCGTCATAGCACCCAACGCGACGCCTCCAACTGGAGTCGAGGCGCCCAAGGCAAAGCCCGCCACGCCACTCGCATGGCAGGACAGTGTGTGAAGCCTGAATTCAGGTCGCATGCACAGTGCGAAGCTGTACGTCAGCGGCAACGGCTCGAAGAGGAAAAGCGGAACCCGATGGCACCGTAAGTGGCCCTGTTGGCTAGCTCACCCGGTTGTCCAGCAGCACGATGGCTTCCCCGACGAGCTTGCCGGCCGCGTTGATCCGGGGATTCCTCAACAAGCTGCCATCCGAACTCAACTGGTAGCCCGTCGCGAAGACCGAGTT
>NZ_JBFUCJ010000270.1:0-1707 GCF_056405295.1 Variovorax sp. P1_H2
GCCTGGAGGTGGTCACCTTCACCCTGGGCGACGAGGAGTACGGGATCGACATCCAGAAGGTTCAGGAGCTGCGGGGGTACGACGCGGTGACGCGGATCGCGAACGCGCCGGAGTACATCAAGGGGGTGGTGAACCTGCGGGGGATCATTGTTCCGATCATCGACATGCGGATCAAGTTTGCGCTGGGGACGCCGAGCTATGACCAGTTCACGGTGGTGATCGTGCTGAACATCGGGGGCCGGGTGGTGGGGATGGTGGTGGACAGCGTGTCGGACGTGATCACGCTGACGGCGGAGCAGATCAAGCCGGCGCCGGCGATGGGGTCGGTGCTGGACACGGACTACCTGATCGGGCTGGGGACGCTGGACGAGCGGATGCTGATCCTGGTGGACATCGACCGCCTGATGTCCAGCGACGAGATGGGCCTGATCGAGAAGCTGGCCGCCTGAGGCCGCGTTCGACCCAAGCCCTCGGAAACAAGCAAACAAAGGATCGGAGACAAGATGAAAGACTGGAAGATCGGCACCCGCCTGGGCGGAGGCTTCGCATTGATCCTGGCCCTGTTGGCCGCCACTGCCGGCATCGGCGTGCTGCGCCTGCAGGCCGTCGGCGATGCCACCAACGACATGGCGAAGCGATCCTTGGTCAAGGAGAGGCTGGCTGCGGGCTGGCTGCTCGGGACCACCACCAACAGCGTGCGCACCTACGCGCTCCTCAACGCCAACGACCCCGAAGTGCAGGAGTACCTGCAGAAGGGCATGAGCAAGACCAGCGCCACGATCTCCGAGACCCAGAAGAAGCTCGAGGCACTGCTGAGCTCGCCGGAGGAACTGGCGCTGGCGGCGGACATCAAGAAGAAGCGGACCGACTATGTCGAACTGCGCAACATGCTGCTCAAGCTCAAGGCCGACGGCAATCCGCAGGAGGCGATGCGGATCGCCAGGGACAAGCTGGTGCCCACGCTCGACAGCTACGACGCCAGCATCCGTGGCATCCTGGCGCATGAGCAGGAGCAGATCGACAAGTCGGCTGCCGAGATCGATGCGCTCTATCGCGCGGGCCGCATCAACCTCATGGCGCTGGCCGCGATCGCGCTGGCCCTGGGCTCGGTGCTGGCCTGGCTGTTGACGCGCAGCATCGTGCAGCCGATCGACGAGGCGCTGCTGATCGCCGACACCGTGGCCTCCGGCGATCTCAGCAAGGAATTCGAGACCGATCGGGGCGGCGACTTCGGGCGCCTGCTGCGCGGCATGGGCGAGATGGAGGACACCTTGACCGACCTCGTGGGGCGCATCAAGACCTCGACCGATTCGATCGTCACCGCTTCGGGCCAGATCGCCGCGGGCAACCAGGACCTGTCCTCGCGCACCGAGCAGCAGGCGAGCTCGCTGGAACAGACGGCGGCGTCGATGGAAGAACTCACCAGCACGGTCAAGCAGAACGCGGACAACGCGCGTCAAGCGAATCAACTGGCCGTCTCGGCCTCCGAAGTGGCGGTCAAGGGCGGCGAGGTGGTGAGCCAGGTGGTGGACACGATGGCCTCGATCAACGCCTCGTCGAAGAAGATCGTGGACATCATCGGCGTGATCGATGGCATCGCCTTCCAGACCAACATCCTGGCGCTGAACGCGGCGGTGGAAGCCGCGCGCGCGGGCGAGCAGGGCCGCGGCTTCGCGGTGGTGGCGGCGGAGGTGCGCAGCCTGGCGC
>NZ_JBFUCJ010000272.1:0-1682 GCF_056405295.1 Variovorax sp. P1_H2
GCGCTCAAGCGGCTCGATCGAGCCATCGGTATGTATTACGACGACGGTGAAACCGTCGACGAGGTCAACGGCCCCTGATCTGCGATCGTCTGGCAAGGTGGGACGGCCGGTCGCTTACGATGCGCAGGCGACCAGRACACTTGCGCACGCAAGGCCGCGCGAATTTGTCCACCCCCCGGCGCCTTGGGCAACACGCCATGTGGCGGCCGTGAGCCAGAGACTTTTTTGTCCTCGCATCGTGAGGCCGGTGTTTGAAATCAATGACTTGGCGTCGACCCGAGGCAGGCCTGCTCCTTGCAACCTTCAGTCGAGACGCTTGGCAATCATGGTCGATATGAAGAACGTACTTGTGATGGTTGAAGGGCTGGCGGATTGGCCTCCACTCTACTGTGGATGCCGTTGCGCTCGAGCAAGTGCATATTGCATGAGCCTTGGATCAGCGGACTTCCTTCGGCAACCGATGAACCAAAACCTCTAGGCTGAGGCTTCCGGCAGACTGAACGTACGACCAACTTTCCCAACGAAAGGGGGACTGTCATGGCGCTCACAAAAATCGACGCTTACGAAGTGATGTATTCGGCAAACAAATTTGCGCCCCGAATCTGGTTGAAAGCGAACAGCAAATACATCGGACAACTCATCTTTCAGCCCAACGGGGCGGCATTGCCTGTGGATAGCATGTCAGGTGGTCAAGTTAACCTGTATTACCACCACGATGACTACCAGAACGCCATTGACCTTCTTCGAAACGAGAGTCCTATGTACTTGCTCTATAGCGGCTCAGGTAGCGGGTTCGAGAATGGCATCAAGACCACTGAAGAGGTCATAGGCGAGGGAGAATGAAAGTGAGATTCCTATCCTTACACCGAAATCTGAAGACTCCTTGAAAGGCATTCACACAGGCTGACGTTGGCAGTGTGAGTTGCCGACGCCTGCTTGATTGCCTCGAGCGCACAGGGCCGCCTCTGGCCGGATTCTGACTTGGCCCCGGATGCCATCAACGCCTTGCTTCGTGGCTCCTCGGCGACGGAACCCCCAAGCGGCAGGCTTGGCGACCCACCACCAGATCATGCCCAAATCATGATGACCGTCGCCCAAAGGCGAAGGATTGGGCCAGCCCCAGGCTTGAGCGGAGGCGTAGACAGGCAGTCCGATCATCTTCAGGAGTGTGAGACGGGTGATTGTCCTTTCGGTGAAGAAAGCTTTGGTTCGATCACGCCAGCGCTGAATTGCAATGGGTCTAAGGCACCGTCATCCGGTTCCAGGCGCAGCCGGTGTCGGAACTGCCCCGGACCGCGCGGCTCATGGGCTCATGGTGCCGCGTCGGCGGATTGGCCGGTCGATGCCGCCGATGCGGTGCTGTGCATCAACATGGCGCACATCAGCCCGTGGGAAGCGACGCTCGGGCTGGTCGCGGGCGCGGAGCGGTTGCTGGCCAAGGGCGCGCCGCTGATGCTCTATGGCCAGCATCCCGGAGGAAGGTGCGGCGAAAGTCTTCGCCTTCGTCCATCGGATAGACCGCAAACCGAAGCGGAGGCT
The DNA here is from genome assembly GCF_056405295.1 of Variovorax sp. P1_H2. Lineage (NCBI taxonomy): Bacteria > Pseudomonadati > Pseudomonadota > Betaproteobacteria > Burkholderiales > Comamonadaceae > Variovorax > Variovorax sp. P1_H2. The sequence goes on from NZ_JBFUCJ010000272.1 coordinate 1,540, forward strand.
GCGCGCCGTGCTCGAGTCGCAAGGCATCCACCCTCGACAGCACATCACGTTCCTGTGTGACGGCGGCGACACCGTGCGCGAGCTTGGCGCCTTCCTGCACCCGCGATCCGAGCACATTCTGGATTGGTTCCACGTCGCCATGC
>NZ_JBFUCJ010000273.1:0-1659 GCF_056405295.1 Variovorax sp. P1_H2
CAGCMAGGCCAGCTCGGGCGCGACCCGGGGCGTCGGTGCCAGCGGCGGCGGCGGCAGGCGGCGCCGCGCGGCCTCGCGGCGCCAGCGCAGCAGCTCCGCCAGGCTCTTGGGCTCGAACTCGATGTAGTTGTTCTGGAAGCCGTCCGGGCGGTGATGCGACTTGCCGGGGTCGTGGTACGGGTTCATCGGGTGGTGTCGACTCTAGCCGGCGATCAGCTTCTGAACCAGCTCGGCCGTGGTCGCCGCCGTGTACTTGCGCATCAGCCGGGCCCGATGGATCTCGACCGTGCGGTGGCTGATCGCCAGCGCGCGGCCGATCTCCTTCGAGGTCAGGCCCTTCATCACCTGCGCCGCCACCTCGCGCTCGCGCGGCGTCAGGTCGGCCTTGGCGGCCCGGCGCGAGCCCAGGTCCTCGAAGATCCAGATGCCGGCCTCGTGCGGCGCCTCGCGGTTCAGCGCCTGGCCGCTCACGTGGCACCAGAAGGTCTCGCCGGCGAAAACGCCGTGCAGGCCGCCCAGTCTTTTCATCATCCGGTTGTCGGCATAGCGGCCGCTGGCGTTCAGGATCGGCTCCATGCGCTTGCCGATGCGCTCGAATTCGGCGACGCTCGGGTACAGGACGCGAAACGACTGGCCGACCAGCGCGCTGCGCGTGGCACCGAACATCTCGCACAAGCGCGCATTGCAGTCGACGATGATCCGGTGCCGCGACAGCACCATGCCCACCGGCGCCTGCTCGAAGGCGAGCCGGTAGTCGATGGCGGCGAGCGCGGTGTCGGGGGTGTCCATTACGAAATACTACGTATGCCAGTACGTAGTATCGTTCGGAGTCCGGATTTCAACCATCACCCTGCGAGGAACCATGGCGAACAAGATCTATCCCTCCGCCGACGCGGCGCTCAAGGGCGTCGTCGCCGACGGCCAGACACTTGCCGTCGGCGGCTTCGGCCTGTGCGGCATTCCCGAGGCGCTGATCGACGCGCTGCACGACTCGGGCGTCAAGAACCTGACCTGCATCTCGAACAACGCCGGCGTCGACGGCTTCGGCCTCGGCAAGCTGCTCGAAACGCGGCAGATCAAGAAGATGGTCGCCAGCTACGTCGGCGAGAACAAGGAGTTCGAACGCCAGTACCTGGCCGGCGAACTCGAGCTCGAATTCACGCCGCAGGGCACGCTGGCCGAGAAGCTGCGCGCCGGCGGCGCCGGCATTCCGGCCTTCTTCACCAAGACCGGCGTCGGCACGCAGGTCGCCGAGGGCAAGGAGCTGCGCGAGTTCGACGGCGAGACCTACGTGATGGAGCGCTCGCTGGTGCCCGACGTGGCGCTGGTCAAGGCCGACGTGGCCGACAAGTCGGGCAACCTGCGCTTCCGGCTCACGGCGCGCAACTTCAACCCGGCCGCCGCGATGGCCGGCAAGATCTGCATCGTCGAGGTCGAGAAGATCGTCGAGGTCGGCGAGATCGCCCCCGACGACGTCCATCTGCCGGGCATCTACGTGCACCGCATCGTGCTCAATGCGACGCCCGAGAAGCGCATCGAGAAGCGCACCGTGAGCGCCGCGGCGCCGGTCGATGCGCTCGCCGCCAAGGTCGAGGCCCAGGCCGTGATCGCGCAGGCCGCGGCCGGCGTCGAAGTGCCCGCCCCCGTCAAGAACACCAA
>NZ_JBFUCJ010000274.1:0-1631 GCF_056405295.1 Variovorax sp. P1_H2
ACTCGGTGGAGAAGGTCGAGGAAGGCAGCAAGCAGGTGGCGGAGGCCGGCAAGACGATGGAAGAGATCGTCGACAGCGTGAAGCGGGTGACCGACATCATGGGCGAGATCACGGCGGCCAGCCAGGAGCAGACCTCGGGGATCGAGCAGATCAACCAGGCGATCACGCAGATGGACCAGGTGACGCAGCAGAACGCGGCGCTGGTGGAAGAAGCCTCGGCGGCTGCGCAGTCGCTTCAGGAACAGGCCGGCAGCCTGGTGCAGGCGGTCAGCGTGTTCAAGATGGGTGCGGCATCCGCCGGGCGCAGCGAACCGGTCTTCAGCCGGCCGGCTGCCGTCGCGAAGGCCGCACCGAAGGTGGCCGCCAGGGCGCCCATCCGATCGACCGGGAAAAAGGACGCCAGCGCGCCGCAACGGGCCACGGCTGCCAGCGCCTCGGGCGATTGGACCGAGTTCTGAGAGTTCTGCCAACACATTGACGGCCCAAGGCCACAGGGGAAACATCATCAACACGTTCTACAACCTCAGGATCGCAGCCAAGCTCCTGATCTCTTTCGTCGCCGTGCTCGCGCTGACCGCGTTCGTCGGCATCTTCTCGGTCATACAGCTGTCGAAGGTCAACCAGATGTCGACCGACATCACGATCAACTGGATGCCCGCCACGCGTGCGCTGCTCGACCTGAAGAGCCTGATGGCGCGCTATCGCTCCCAGGAGCTTCAGCACGTCCTCTCCGAAACGGACGGCGAGAGGGCCGACTACGAGAAATCGATGGCCGCGACCTGGGCCGATGTGCAGAAGACCACCGCCGCCTACGAAAAGCTGATCTCCGAGCCTGAAGAGCGGGCCGTCTTCCCCGACTATGTGAAGGCGATCGGCCGGTATGCGACGGAGCACGACAAGCTCATCGTCCTGTCTCGTGAGAACAAGAACGCGGAGGCGACTGCCCAGATCCGCGGCGAGTCGCTGCGTGTGAGTCGCGAGCTGACGACGATGCTCGACAAGTTGGTCGCTGTCAACGAATCCGGTGCCACCAAGGCCGGGGACACGGCGGATCAGGTCTACAAGGACGCCCGCGTCTGGGTCATCGGCATCCTGCTGAGCAGCGTGGTCGTGGGCCTGGCACTGGCGCTCTGGATCGCCCGCATCGTGTCGAAGCCGCTGGCCGAAGCCGTGAAGGTGGCGCAGTCGGTGGCGTCCGGCGACCTGACCAGCCGCGTCGAGGCCCGTACCAYGGACGAGACCGGCCAGCTGATGCAGGCACTGAAGCACATGAACGACAGCCTGGCGAAGGTGGTCGGCGAAGTCCGCACGGGCACCGACACGATCGCGACGGCGTCGAGCCAGATCGCGAGCGGCAACCAGGACCTGTCCTCGCGCACCGAAGAGCAGGCCAGCTCGCTGGAAGAGACGGCGGCATCGATGGAAGAGCTGACTTCGACGGTCAAGCAGAACGCCGACAACGCGCGCCAGGCCAACCAGCTGGCCGTCTCGGCCTCCGAGGTGGCGGTCAGGGGCGGCAGCGTGGTCAGCCAGGTGGTCGGCACCATGGGCTCGATCAACGCCTCGTCGCGCAAGATCGTGGACATCATCGGCGTGATCGACGGCATCGCCTTCCAGACCAACATCCTGGC
>NZ_JBFUCJ010000275.1:0-1583 GCF_056405295.1 Variovorax sp. P1_H2
AGATCACGGCGGCCAGCCAGGAGCAGACCTCGGGGATCGAGCAGATCAACCAGGCGATCACGCAGATGGACCAGGTGACGCAGCAGAACGCGGCGCTGGTCGAAGAAGCCTCGGCGGCTGCGCAGTCGCTGCAGGAGCAGGCCGGCAGCCTGGTGCAGGCGGTCAGCGTGTTCAAGCTCGGCGCCGCCCGCTGAACGAAATTTCGTGCCGGCCCTTCAGGATGGGCGGTGCGCTGCCGATAGCAGAGTGGACGATCCAATCCGCCCGGCCATCCTGTTCCATTTCGAGCAGATCAACCGGGTGACGCAGCAGAACGCGGGACCGCTGCGGGAACAGGCCGGCAGCCTGTCGCAAGTCGTGAGCATGTTCAGGCTTGGATTCGAAACTGGAAAGCACTGAAGAAGTCATGCGTGTCAATCTACCCATCACCGAACAGGAATACCCGTTGCCGCCGGATGCGGCACTCGTGTCGCGTACCGACCTCAAGGGGCGCATCACCTACGTCAACCCGGTCTTCGTGGAGGTCAGCGGCTACGCGATCGACGAGCTCCTCGGCAAGGCCCACAACATCGTGCGCCATCCCGACATGCCGCAGGAGGCCTTCGCCGACATGTGGGACACGCTGGGTCGTGGCCTGCCCTGGACCGGTCTGGTCAAGAACCGCCGAAAGAACGGTGACTTCTACTGGGTGCAGGCCAATGTGACGCCGATCCATCGGAACGGCCTGACCGAAGGCTATATGTCGGTGCGCAGCCGTCCCGAGCGTGCCGACGTGGAGGCCGTCGCGGCGATCTATCGCCGCATGCGCGATGGCCAGGCGGCGGGCCTGCGGATTTGCCAGGGCGAGGTGGTCCGGCACGGCGCATCGGACCCGATCGGCAGCTTGCGTCGGATTCCGGTTCGACGCCGGGTCTCCGCGGTGAGCGCCGGTGCGGCCCTGCTCTCGCTGGGCTTCGGTGCCGTGGCCTGGCCGGCGCTCTCGGCGCCCGCCGCAGCGTCGAACGTGCCGGGCTGGCTGCCGACGCTGGTCGCGACGGCATCGATCGGTTCCGCCCTGGCCTGGATCGGCCTCGGGCAATTTCTTGCACGCACGGTGTTCCGTCCGCTGGACCAGGCGGTGCAGGTTGCGCAATCGATTGCCGGTGGGACGCTGCTCAAGTTCCAGATCCGTCCCGAGGACGAGACCAAGCGACTGCTGCGGGCACTGAACCAGATGAGCGCGAACCTGTTCGCCATCGTCGCGGATGTCGGGACCAACGTGGCCGGCGTGATGAGCGCCTCGGGCCAGATCGCAGCCGGGAACCAGAATCTGTCGTCTCGTACCGAGGCGCAGGCCAGCTCGCTGGAGCAGACCGCGGCGTCGATGGAAGAACTCACCAGCACGGTCAAGCAGAACGCCGACAACGCGCGCCAGGCCGACCAGCTGGCGGCCTCGGCCTCCGAGGTGGCGGTCAAGGGCGGCGAGGTGGTGAGCCAGGTGGTGGACACGATGGCCTCGATCAACGCCTCGTCGAAGAAGATCGTGGACATCATCGGCGTGATCGATGGCATCGCCTTCCAGACCAACATCCTGGCGCTGAACG
>NZ_JBFUCJ010000276.1:0-1575 GCF_056405295.1 Variovorax sp. P1_H2
GGCCTGGCTGGCCCCCACGCTCCCCCACTGCGTGTGGGTCGCTGCCCCCCGAGGGGGCCGCAGGCCGCCTTGGGGCGGCCCGGCGCCGGCCTGGCTGGCCCCCACGCTCCCCCACTGCGTGTGGGTCGCTGCCCCCCGAGGGGGCCGCAGGCCGCCTTGGGGCGGCCCGGCGCCGGCCTGGTCGCGCACGATCCCTCGGCTGAGCCGCCCCAGACGCAGGGCATCACTCGAGGCCCAGCTCCTGGATCTTGCGGGTGATCGTATTGCGGCCGATGCCGAGCTTCTGGGCCGCCTCGATGCGGCGGCCGCGCGTGCTGGCCAGCGCCGTCAGGATCAGCCGAGACTCGAAGCGGCGCGACAAGGCATCCCAGACGTCGGTGCGACCCTCGGCGAGCATGGCCTGGGCCTCGAGCTCCAGACCGCTTTCCCACGCCAATGCCGGCACGGGCACGGCCGGAGCGGCAGGCGCCGAAACGACCGGCGCGCCAGCCAGCGCCGAATCCTCGCGCCCGGCCATCGGAGCAACCGGGGCCACGCCCGCATGCGGCTCGGCGACCGCGGTCGCCATCACCTCGGGCGGCAGGTCCTTGGCCTCGATCAGCTGCGCCGGCGCCATCACGGTAAGCCAGTGGCAGATGTTCTCGAGTTGGCGCACATTGCCGGGAAAGCCGAAGGTCGCGAGCTGCGCCAGCGCCGCATCGGAGATGCGCTTGGGCTCGACGCCGAGCTGCTTGGCGCTCTGCTGCAGGAAGTGCCGCGTCAGCGCCGGCACGTCCTCGCCGCGCTCCCGCAGCGCCGGCAGCCGCAGCCGGATCACGTTGAGCCGATGGAACAGGTCCTCGCGGAAACCGCCCAGCTTCACGCGCTGCTCGAGATCCTGGTGGGTCGCCGCGATCACGCGCACATTGGCCTTGACCGAGTTGTGGCCGCCGACACGGTAGAAATGCCCGTCGCTCAGCACCCGCAGCAGGCGCGTCTGGAGGTCGAAAGGCATGTCGCCGATCTCGTCGAGGAACAGCGTGCCGCCCTCGGCCTGCTCGAAGCGGCCGCGCCGCATCGTCTGAGCGCCGGTGAAGGCCCCGCGCTCGTGGCCGAACAGCTCGCTCTCGAGCAGGTCCTTCGGAATCGCCGCGGTGTTGATCGCGACGAAGGGGCCGCTCGCGCGCGGCGAATGCTTGTGCAGCGCGCGCGCCACCAGTTCCTTGCCCGATCCCGACTCGCCGGTGATCAGCACCGTGACATTGCTTTGCGACAGCCGTCCGATGGCGCGGAACACGTCCTGCATCGCCGGCGCCTGGCCGAGCATCTCGGGCGCGGCCGCCATGCGTTCCTCGGCCACTTCCTCGCGCTGGCTTTCATCGACCGCACGGCGGATCAGCTCGACCGCGCGCGGCAGGTCGAAGGGCTTCGGCAGGTATTCGAAGGCACCGCCCTGGAAGGCCGAGACGGCGCTGTCCAGGTCGGAAAAGGCCGTCATGATGATCACCGGCAGGCCGGGGTGCTTGGCCTTGATCTTGTCGAGCAGCTCGAGGCCCGAGCCGCCGGGCATGCGGATGTCGCTGACCAGGACCTGGG
>NZ_JBFUCJ010000277.1:0-1559 GCF_056405295.1 Variovorax sp. P1_H2
CCCGCGGGCAGCCCGCGGGTCGATGGCGCCGACCAGCGCGCGCGCGACGGCGAGGCGCGCTCGGTGCTCGAGGCTGAGCTGCGCAAGGCGCAGGAGCGGCAGGCCCAGTTGCTGAAGGAATACAACAACGGCGAGCCCGAGAAGCAGGGCAGCGAAAGCAAGAACTACCAGAAGTACCTGGACCGGGTGTCCGACATGAAGGCCGAGATCGCCCGCAACGAGAGCGACATCGCCGGTCTGCAGCGCGAAATCGGCCGGCTTCCCCCGGTCAATCGCTGAGCGGATGGCTTTCGGTAAATCGGCGGGACCGGGCAAGCGCTTCCAGGCCTTCGACCTGTTGTCGACCCTGATCGCGGTGGTGCGGGTCGATGGCTCGGTGCTGTTCGCCAACTCGGGCCTCGAGGATGCGCTGGGGACCTCGCGCCGCACGCTCGAGGGCTCGCAGTTCGGCGCCTGCTTCCATGAACCCCAGGTGCTGCGCACCGCCATCGACGGCGCCCGGAGCAACGACTTCGCGACGCTGCGCTACGAAGCCTTGCTGCGCCGCGTCAACCACGAGCTGATGCCGGTGCTGGTGACGCTGGCGCAGAGCGACAAGGCCGGCGAACTGATCATCGAGATGTCGCCGCTGGAGCAGCAGGCGCGGCAGGACCGCGAGGAGCGGCTGCTCGACCAGGCGCAGGCCAACAAGGAACTGATCCGCAATCTCGCGCACGAGATCAAGAACCCGCTCGGCGGCATCCGCGGCGCGGCGCAGTTGCTGCAGATGGAGGTCGAGTCGCGCGACCTCATCGAATACACGCAGGTCATCATCCACGAGGCCGATCGCCTGCAGACGCTGGTCGATCGCTTGCTGGCACCGCACCGGCGTCCGCACGTGGTGGGCGACGTCAACATCCACGAGGTCTGCGAGCGTGTGCGTTCCGTGATCCTGGCCGAGTTTCCGCGCGACCTGCACATCGAGCGCGACTTCGACGTCTCGATCCCGGAGTTCCGCGGCGACCGCGAGCAGTTGATTCAGGCCACGCTCAACATCGTCCACAACGCCGCCCAGGCGCTGGCCGAACGGCGGGCCGCCGGCGACGCGCAGATCACCTTCAAGACCCGCATCGCGCGTCAGGTTATCTTCAACAAGCAGTGGTATCGACTGGCACTGGAATTGCATGTCATAGACAACGGACCGGGCGTGCCGGACGCGATCAAGGACCGCATCTTCTATCCGCTGGTGTCGGGCAGGGAAGGCGGGACAGGCTTGGGATTGACGCTTGCGCAAACTTTTGTGCAACAGCATCACGGCGTGATCGAGTGCGACAGCGTTCCGGGACGGACCGATTTCAAGATACTGATACCGCTGCCCTAGCAGCCAAGCAACAAGGAGCTGCATGAAGCCGATCTGGATAGTGGATGATGATCAATCAATCCGCTTCGTGCTGGAAAAAGCGCTGCTGCGCGAAGACCTGCCGACCCGAAGCTTCACCAATACGCGAGAAGTTCTCGCCGCCCTCGACGCCGCGGCCGACGATGAAATGCAGGGCCCCCAGGTCCTGGTCAGCGACATC
>NZ_JBFUCJ010000278.1:0-1525 GCF_056405295.1 Variovorax sp. P1_H2
CCTTGGGACGGCCCGGCGCCGGCCTGACTGACCCCCACGCTCCGTCACTTCGTGTACTCGCTGCCCCCCCCGAGGGGGCCGCAGGCCGCCTTGGGACGGCCCGGCGCCGGCCTGATCACCTCGTGCAGTCGCATCAGAAAGCACGAAGCCCGCTGAAAGCGGGCTTCGTCAGGGAAAGCAATGCGGTCAGTCGGCGTGATGGAAGCGCGACTCCGGCACCGTCTTCAGTTCGCCGGGCAACGAGCTGATGTAGGCGGCGAGTTCCTTGATCTCGGGGTTGCTGTACTTCTTGGCCTGGCCGCCCATCACGCCGTTGGAACGGCCGAGCGTCGTGTGGCTCTGGGTCTTGTACGACTTCAGCGCGACATACAGGTAGTCGGCGTATTGGCCCGCGAGCTTCGGCACGGTGCCGTCATTCGGCGTGTTGAAGTTGGCGCCGTGGCACTTGGTGCAGGCGTTGTCCTTGTCGCGCGAGATCAATGCTTGCACAGTGTCGCCGGGCGCGGGGGCGGTGGCCGGCGGTGCGTCGCCTTCCTTCAGGCCGAGCTGGCTGTAGTAGGCGCCGAGATCGGCGATGTCCTGCTCGCTCAGCGAGTCGGCGATGGCGCGCATGGTCGGGTGCTTGCGCTCGCCGCCCTTGTACTGCGTGAGGGCCGAGACGATGTAGCTGGCGCTCTGGCCGGCGATCTTCGGCACCTTGTGGATCTCCGGGAAACTGGCTTGGTAACCAAGGATGCCGTGGCAGCCGACGCACATGGCGGTCTTCTTGGCGCCAGCCTCGGCGTTGCCGGTGATCTTCTGGGCCTGGGCCGAGACCGTCACGCAGGCGACAGCGAGGGCAAACATCGTGGTCAACAGCTTGTTCATTTTGCGCGCACAATCTCGTGGAGAAACTTGTTTCAAATCAACATTTGATTATATGGGGGCTCGTCGGAGCCCCCGCGGACGAAGAATCGATGTTGTGTTCTTTCAACCACCCTCCGCTTCAAGCCAATCCATGAAATTCAAGGGTTCAGACAACTACGTTGCCACTCAGGATCTGATGCTCGCGGTCAATGCCGCCATCACGCTCAAACGCCCGCTGCTGGTCAAGGGCGAGCCCGGCACCGGCAAGACGATGCTGGCCGAGGAAGTGGCCCAGGCCCTCGATCTCCCGCTGTTGCAGTGGCACATCAAGTCGACCACCAAGGCCCAGCAGGGTCTGTACGAATACGACGCCGTCAGCCGCCTGCGCGATTCGCAACTGGGCGACGAGCGCGTCAAGGACATCCACAACTACATCGTCAGGGGCGTGCTGTGGCAGGCCTTCACGGCCGACCAGCCGGTCGCGCTCCTGATCGACGAGATCGACAAGGCCGACATCGAATTCCCGAACGACCTGCTGCGCGAGATCGACCGCATGGAGTTCTACTGCTACGAGACCCGCGAGCTGATCCGCGCCAAGCACCGGCCGGTGGTGTTCATCACCTCCAACAACGAAAAGGAGCTGCCCGACGCCTTTCTGCGCCGCTGCTTCTTCCACTAC
>NZ_JBFUCJ010000279.1:0-1517 GCF_056405295.1 Variovorax sp. P1_H2
CCATGCCCGCTGGATCGGGTCAACCGGCAGTTTCGTGCGCAGCGTCCGAACCAGCTCCATGCCCGCTGGATCGGGTCAACCGGCAGTTTCGTGCGCAGCGTCCGAACCAGCTATGGGTCTCGGATTTCACGTACGTGTCGACCTGGCAGGGCTGGCTGTACGTCGCCTTCGTGATCGATGTGTTTGCCCGGCGCATCGTGGGCTGGAGGGTCAGCAGTTCAATGCGCACGGACTTCGTGCTCGATGCCTTGGAACAGGCGCTCTACGACCGCCAACCCGAGCGCGACGGCAGCTTGATTTGCCACTCGGATCGTGGTTCGCAATACGTCAGCATCCGCTACACCGAACGACTTGCCGAGGCTGGCATTGAGCCATCGGTGGGCAGCAAAGGCGACTCCTATGACAACGCCCTGGCCGAGACGATCAACGGCCTCTACAAGGCCGAGTTGATCCATCGCCGTGCACCGTGGAAGACCAAGGAGGCGGTGGAATTCGCCACGCTCGAATGGGTGTCCTGGTTCAACCACCATCGCCTGCTCGAACCCATCGGCTACATCCCGCCTGCAGAGGCTGAGGCAAACTACTACCGGCAATTCGCCAGTCAGACCGCCACGGTGGCGGCATGACTTAAACCAACCGGCCTCCATGAAACCCGGGGCGATTCATGATGCCCACGGATGCCGGATTCACGCTTCGCCGTCGATCGACGGTCGGCCGTCAGGCCAGCGCACAGACGCAGTCTCTCATTTCGTACTCGGCAATCCACTGATCGCGTCGCATCTCCAGCTCTCGCGCGACCGCAGCTCCATCTTTGAACGGCCCCKAAATCGTGATGCGGCAAGCAAATCGCAGGCTGTCGAAGATGTCCGCTCGATAGCTCACGCAGCCGTCGAACACAGCGCCCGCTTCGATTCGTGACGTCCAATTCGAAGCATGCGATCGCGGGGGATCGGCACCCTCACCGCCAAGTAGCTGCAGCTTCATTCCAAATCCCCTCGCGTCTACCGTGAGGCGCTATCGGGGCGACACGCGTCGCCCTGTAGGACAGAACATACACGCTTCGGTGGGGGTGTCGGTGCGCTATCGAACAAAGCTACACAACGTTACGAGGGATGCGCAAGGCTGACGCGAGCGGCTCTAGCAACCGCTCCAGCAAGCAACAGGTGCCGCGTCCGACGCCGGGAATGCGGGCCCATGCGTGCGGCACATGACCAGCTCGGACCGGCCGGAAAAAACCCACCGGGAAATTCAATCTACGTTGGAAAACCAGTTCAATGTGGGTTGGTAGCTTGCTTGGCGATGAATTTCATTTCAGCAGCCCGGTGCATGGCAGGACAGTGTGTGAAGCCTGAATTCAGGTCGCATGCACAGTGCGAAGCTGTACGTCAGCGGCAACGGCTCGAAGAGGAAAAGCGGAACCCGATGGCACCGTAAGTGGCCCTGTTGGCTAGCTCACCCGGTTGTCCAGCAGCACGATGGCTTCCCCGACGAGCTTGCCGGCCGCGTTGATCCGGGGA
>NZ_JBFUCJ010000280.1:0-1507 GCF_056405295.1 Variovorax sp. P1_H2
GCGGCGTGAAGCGGGTGACCGACATCATGGGCGAGATCACGGCGGCGAGCCAGGAGCAGACCTCGGGGATCGAGCAGATCAACCAGGCGATCACGCAGATGGACCAGGTGACGCAGCAGAACGCGGCGCTGGTGGAGGAAGCCTCGGCGGCGGCGCAGTCGCTGCAGGAACAGGCCGGCAGCCTGTCGCAGGTCGTGAGCGTCTTCAAGCTCGATGCTGCGAGCCCCGCGGCGCACACCACGGCGCGCGCCGCAGCGCCGAAGGCTCCGATCGCAAAGTCCGCTCCGAAGACGCACGGCCTGCCGCTTGCGGGGCCGCGCGAACAGCAGGCCGCTGCGCCGTCCCGGCCGCTGGCATCGGCCGCCGCCGTGGGCGACTGGACCGAGTTCTAGACAGTCATGCGGCACCCCGGTGCCGATTCACCAGTTCGATGGAAGAAAGGGAACGTGCGATGAGCTTGAAAAATCTGAGGATCGGCATGCGCCTGGGCGTGGGCTTCGCGGCCATGCTGGTGCTGATGGCCTCGATATCCGCGACCGGCATGCTTCGGTTGGCCAACGTGGGCAATGCGACGCAAGAGATGGTGGGGGGCGCGCTGGTCAAGGAGCGCCTCGTCGGGCAATGGTCGACCCTGCTCGCGGCCAGCATCGTGCGCACCTTCGCGATGGTCAAGGCCACCGACAGCGCCACCGAGGCCTACTTCAGGAAGCAGATCGGGGAGGGCGTCGCGCGCATCAATCCGATCCAGAAGGAGTTGGAGGAACGGCTGACCTCTCCGGCGGAGAAGGATCTCTACGGCAAGGTGGCGGAGCAACGCAAGGGGGTCCTCGAGATGCTGGCCGTCCTCAACAAGCTCAAGGCCAACAACGACGGGGAGGCCGCGAACAAGCTGGCCGACACCCAATTCAGCGCGTTGCTTGCGAACTACGAAAAGGCCGTCGAAAACCTCGCCGCCTACCAGCGCGAACAGATCGACAACGCGGCCAAGGGCATCGCGAAGGATGACCAGGCGGGACGCACCTACCTGATCGTGCTGTCGGCCATCGCGCTCCTCATGGGTGCGCTTCTGGCCTGGCGCCTGACGGTCGGCATCACGCGCCCGCTGGGCAAGGCGGTCGAGGTGGCCGAGACGGTGGCGGACGGCAACCTGGGCAGCCGCATCGAGATCGAGAGCCGGGACGAGACCGGCCAGCTGATGCAGGCGCTGAAGGAGATGAACGACAGCCTGGTGAAGATCGTCGGCGAAGTCCGCACCGGCACCGACACGATCGCGACGGCATCGGGCCAGATCGCGACCGGCAACCAGGACCTGTCCTCGCGCACCGAAGAGCAGGCGAGCTCGCTGGAAGAGACGGCGGCGTCGATGGAAGAGCTGACTTCGACGGTCAAGCAGAACGCCGACAACGCGCGCCAGGCCAACCAGCTGGCCGTCTCGGCCTCCGAGGTGGCGGTCAGGGGCGGCAGCGTGGTCAGCCAGGTGGTCGGCACCATGGGCTCGATCAATGCC
>NZ_JBFUCJ010000281.1:0-1500 GCF_056405295.1 Variovorax sp. P1_H2
TCGCTGCCCCCCGAGGGGGCCGCAGGCCGCCTTGGGGCGGCCCGGCGCCGGCCTTTTCTGTGCTAAAGTTGCCGTCCATGTCCGCTTCCCGCGCTTATTACTTTGCCTACTTTTGGTTCCCGGTTCCCGGCGGACAAGAGGCGCGCGCGTAAGAGCAGCAGACAGCAAAACCTCCCAAAACCGCCGGTGCCTCAAGCCCGGCGGTTTTTTTTTGCCCCACGCCATCCAGACCCATCGAAGGAAGCACACATGAGCACGAAAGCCGCCCCGCCCAGCGACACCTGGCACGCGAACGTCGAGAAGACCAGCCGCACCGACGACGAACGCATCAAGGACATCACTGTGTTGCCCCCTCCCGAACATCTGATCCGCTTCTTCCCGATCGCGCGGACGCCGGTGGAATCGCTGATCACCGGCACCCGCCACGCGATCCACAAAATCATGGCCGGCAAGGACGACCGGCTCCTGGTGATCATGGGTCCCTGCTCGATCCACGACCCGGCCGCCGCGCTCGACTACGCGCGCCGCCTGAAGGCCGAGCGCGAGAAGCATGCGGGCACGCTGGAGATCGTGATGCGGGTCTACTTCGAGAAGCCGCGCACCACGGTGGGCTGGAAGGGGCTCATCAACGATCCCTACCTCGACGAAAGCTACCGCATCGACGAAGGGCTGCGGATCGCGCGCCAACTGCTGATCGACATCAATCGCATGGGCTTGCCGGCCGGCAGCGAATTCCTCGACGTGATCTCGCCGCAGTACATCGGCGACCTGATCTCCTGGGGTGCGATCGGGGCGCGCACCACCGAGAGTCAGGTGCACCGCGAACTGGCCTCCGGCCTGTCGGCGCCGATCGGCTTCAAGAACGGCACCGACGGCAACATCCGGATCGCCACCGACGCGATCCAGGCGGCGGCGCGCGGCCACCACTTCCTCTCGGTGCACAAGAACGGCCAGGTGGCGATCGTGCAGACCAACGGCAACCGCGATTGCCACGTGATCCTGCGCGGCGGCAAGGCGCCCAACTACGACGCCACCAGCGTCGCGGCGGCCTGCAAGGACCTCGAGGCCGCCAAGCTGCCGCCCCGGCTGATGGTCGACTGCAGCCACGCGAACAGCAGCAAGCAGCACCAGAAGCAGATCGACGTGGCGCGCGACATCGCGGACCAGATCGCGGGGGGCAGCCACAGCGTGTTCGGCCTGATGGTCGAGAGCCATCTGAAGGCCGGGGCGCAGAAGTTCACGCCGGGCAAGGATCCGATCGCGGCCCTGGAATACGGCCAGAGCATCACGGATGCCTGCCTGGGCTGGGAGGATTCGACCCAGGTGCTCGACATCCTCTCGCAGGCGGTCAAGAAGCGCCGGGGCTGATGTTGCCCCCACGCTGCTCCCCACTTGCGTGTGGGTCGCTGCCCCCCGAGGGGGTGCAGGCCGCCTTGGGGCGGCCCGGCGCCGGCCTGGATGGCCCCCACGCTCCCCCACTGCGTGTGGGTCGCTGCCCCC
>NZ_JBFUCJ010000282.1:0-1492 GCF_056405295.1 Variovorax sp. P1_H2
GACATCAACCTGGTCTACACCATCAACGAGCCGGCCGCCGCCGGCGCCTTCAACGCGCTTTCGAAGTCCGGCAAGGACAAGAGCGTCATGATCGTCTCGGTCGACGGCGGCTGCGACGGCATCAAGGACGTGGCGGCGGGCAAGATTGCCGCCACCTCGCAGCAGTACCCGCTGAAGATGGCGGCCATGGGCGTCGCCGCGGGCGTGGACTACGCCACCACCGGCAAAAAGGTCAGCGGCTACACCGACACCGGCGTGACGCTGATCGCGGCCAAGCCGGTGGCCGGCGTCGAGAGCAAGGACACCCAGGTCGGCACCGAGCTGTGCTGGGGCAAGAAGTAAGCGCCGCGCGCACGCCACCGCACACCGGACACGCACACACCATGACCACCGCCACCCTGAATGCCAAGCTGCCCCCGCTCGGGCAGCTGGGCCCGTTCATCGCGCTGCTGATCGCCTGCGTCGCCTTCGGCCTGACGACCGACCAGTTCTTCAGCGGCGAGAACTTCTCGCTGATCCTGCAGCAGGTGACGGTGGTCGGCGTGATCGCGATCGGCCAGACGCTGATCATCCTGACGGCCGGCATCGACCTGTCGTGCGGCATGATCATGGCGCTCGGCAGCATCGTGATGACCAAGCTGGCCGCCGACATGGGCCTGCCCGCGCCGCTGGCGATCCTCGCCGGCATCGCGGTGACCGCCGCCTTCGGGCTCATCAACGGCCTCTTGGTGACGCGCATCAAGCTGCCGCCCTTCATCGTCACCCTGGGCACCTTCAACATCGCCTTCGCGATCACCCAGCTCTACTCGGGTGCGCAGACCGTGACCGAGGTGCCGCCGATGATGACCTGGTTCGGCAGCACCTTCGCGCTGGGCGGCACCAACGTCGCCTACGGCACGGTGCTGATGATCCTGCTCTACCTGGGCGTGTGGTTCTGGCTGCGCGAGACCGGCGCCGGCCGCCACGTCTACGCGGTGGGCAACAACCCGGAGGCCACGCGCCTGGTCGGCATCCCGCCCGAGCGCGTGCTGCTGGGCGTCTATGTGCTGGCCGGCGTCTTCTACGGCATCGCCTCGCTGATGTCGGTGGCG
Source organism: Variovorax sp. P1_H2 (assembly GCF_056405295.1). Taxonomy (NCBI): domain Bacteria; kingdom Pseudomonadati; phylum Pseudomonadota; class Betaproteobacteria; order Burkholderiales; family Comamonadaceae; genus Variovorax; species Variovorax sp. P1_H2. Next base: position 1,092 of record NZ_JBFUCJ010000282.1, read on the forward strand.
CGCACCGGCGTGGGCGACCCCAACGCGGGGCAGACCGAGAACCTCGACGCGATCACCGCGGTGGTGCTCGGCGGCACCAGCCTGTTCGGCGGGCGCGGCATGATCCTGGGCTCGCTGGTCGGCGCCGTGGTGGTGGGCGTGCTGCGCAACGGCCTCACGCTGATGGGCGTGTCCTCCGTCTACCAGGTGCTGATCACCGGCATCCTGGTGATCGTCGCCGTGACCGTGGACCAACTCTCTCGCAAAGGGGCACGCTGAGATGACTGCCGCTGCCAACACCCAACCCCTCGTGATGCAGGCCAAGGGCCTGGTCAAGCGCTACGGCCAGGTCACCGCGCTGGACGGCGCCGACTTCGAGCTGCGCGCCGGCGAGATCCTGGCCGTGATCGGCGACAACGGCG
>NZ_JBFUCJ010000283.1:0-1367 GCF_056405295.1 Variovorax sp. P1_H2
TTGCAATTTATTGCAAGTGGTAGGAGAGCGTTCTGTAAGCCTGTGAAGGTGCGTTGTAAAGCGTGCTGGAGGTATCAGAAGTGCGAATGCTGACATGAGTAGCGTTAAAGGGGGTGAAAAGCCCCCTCGCCGTAAGCGCAAGGTTTTCTACGCAACGTTCATCGGCGTAGAGTGAGTCGGCCCCTAAGGCGAGGCAGAGATGCGTAGCTGATGGGAAACAGGTCAATATTCCTGTACCGATGTGTAGTGCGATGTGGGGACGGATCTTAATAGGTCATCCGGGTGTTGGATATCCCGGTTTAGTGGGAAGTAGGCGATGGGTAGGCAAATCCGCCCGTCATATACCGAGGCCCATGATCGAGCCAGCTTGCTGGTGAAGTGACTGAACGAGGTTCCAGGAAAAGCCACTAAGCTTCAGCTACACACGACCGTACCGCAAACCGACACTGGTGCGCGAGATGAGTATTCTAAGGCGCTTGAGAGAACTCAGGAGAAGGAACTCGGCAAATTGACACCGTAACTTCGGAAGAAGGTGTGCCCTATTAGTGTGAAGTGAACAACGGAGCATGAATGGGTTGCAAAAAATCGGTGGCTGCGACTGTTTATTAAAAACACAGCACTCTGCAAACACGAAAGTGGACGTATAGGGTGTGACGCCTGCCCGGTGCTGGAAGATTAAATGATGGGGTGCAAGCTCTTGATTGAAGTCCCAGTAAACGGCGGCCGTAACTATAACGGTCCTAAGGTAGCGAAATTCCTTGTCGGGTAAGTTCCGACCTGCACGAATGGCGTAACGATGGCCACACTGTCTCCTCCTGAGACTCAGCGAAGTTGAAATGTTTGTGATGATGCAATCTCCCCGCGGAAAGACGGAAAGACCCCATGAACCTTTACTGTAGCTTTGTATTGGACTTTGAACAGATCTGTGTAGGATAGGTGGGAGGCTTTGAAGCAGGGTCGCTAGATCTTGTGGAGCCAACGTTGAAATACCACCCTGGTGTGTTTGAGGTTCTAACCTAGGTCCATTATCTGGATCGGGGACAGTGCATGGTAGGCAGTTTGACTGGGGCGGTCTCCTCCCAAAGCGTAACGGAGGAGTTCGAAGGTACGCTAGTTACGGTCGGACATCGTGACGATAGTGCAATGGCATAAGCGTGCTTAACTGCGAGACTGACAAGTCGAGCAGATGCGAAAGCAGGACATAGTGATCCGGTGGTTCTGTATGGAAGGGCCATCGCTCAACGGATAAAAGGTACTCTGGGGATAACAGGCTGATACCGCCCAAGAGTTCATATCGACGGCGGTGTTTGGCACCTCGATGTCGGCTCATCWCATCCTGGGGCTGWAGCCGGTCCCAAGGGTATGGC
>NZ_JBFUCJ010000284.1:0-1338 GCF_056405295.1 Variovorax sp. P1_H2
GACTCGGTCGGCAATGTGCTGAACGACGGCGACACCATCACCGTCATCAAGGACCTCAAGGTCAAGGGCTCGTCGCTGGTGGTGAAGGTCGGCACCAAGGTGAAGAACATCCGCCTGATCGATGGCGACCACGACATCGATTGCAAGATCGATGGGATTGGCGCGATGAAGCTGAAGTCGGAGTTCGTGCGCAAGGCGTGAGGGCCTGCTCGGCCATATCGCCAAGCCACCCAAGGACGCAGCGCCAATCAGCGGAAATGCAATCTCAGGGCGAGGAGAAGGCAGACCAGGCCGAGCACGGCGATCAATGCGATCCGCCCCCATGGCATCGGGGGTGGTAGCGGTGGCGTGCGGGGGCGTCGGCGTTCAAGAGGAGTGAGCGTGCTGCTGATGCTGGGACGCTCGCTCATCTGCCAATCGTGGAAGTCGTCTCGATCGGTTTTCATGTAGACCATTGTGCTTACATTCCGATACAGGCGCCCTGGGGAAGCCCACGTCACGACTTCGGATTTCGTGAAATTGTTAACGAAAGTCGTCTATCTAGCCCCTCGCCCTCACCAGACGGCGGCGCTGGTCAGGCGCACCTTCAGGACCCGGTCCAGGGTCGAAAACTACGGCATCGACATGCGCCTGCTCGGCATGCCGACCGCCGTCGTGGCTGCGCCGGCCGCTGCTACCGAGGGTGCGGCCGATGACAGCAGGGAGATCAAGGACTCGGTCGGCAATGTGCTGAACGACGGCGACCACGACATCGATTGCTAGATCGACGGCATTGGCGCGATGAAGTTGAAGTCGGAGTTCGTGCGGAAGGCGTGAGGGCGGACGAGTACATGCCCGGCGCTGGGTGCGTCCCAGCTTCTTCGATTGAAGGCAGACGATTCGCGCGCTGGAACGGATCGAGGAGGCGCTGGATATCTGCGCCAGATGCAATAGCGCTGGCATACTGCGCAAGTCGCGTCGAAAAAGGGCGCGATCGGGTTTGGAAGCCCGCAAATGAAGTTTTCACGGCGGAAGCCGCAGTTGCCTTTGGCCTGCGGCTTCTCGCCGCTCGTGCCCCAGTTTTTGGCGGCTCGGGCGGGAGGGCGCAAGTCCTGCCGGTTTTTTCGTGAGAACTTCCCCGGTCTTCCAACCCGTTCGAGCCGCCGCCTCCGATTGATTTCGGATGCGGCGGGTGAGGCAAGTCTGCATTCACTAGGGAGGCCAAAAAATGGCTACGTCTGCTCGCGCGCTCGCGCATTCCTCGAAGATCTCCAAGTCAGTCAAACCACCAGCGGTCGCTGCGAAGCGGCCTCGCGTTCCGGTCGTCGACCCAGAGACTTCAGTGATTCCAGAGTCGGA
>NZ_JBFUCJ010000285.1:0-1331 GCF_056405295.1 Variovorax sp. P1_H2
TGTTGGTCTGGAAGGCGATGCCGTCGATCACGCCGATGATGTCCACGATCTTGCGCGACGAGGCATTGATCGAGCCCATGGTGCCGACCACCTGGCTGACCACGCTGCCGCCCCTGACCGCCACCTCGGAGGCCGAGACGGCCAGCTGGTTGGCCTGGCGCGCGTTGTCGGCGTTCTGCTTGACCGTCGAAGTCAGCTCTTCCATCGACGCCGCCGTCTCTTCCAGCGAGCTGGCCTGCTCTTCGGTGCGCGAGGACAGGTCCTGGTTGCCGCTCGCGATCTGGCTCGACGCCGTCGCGATCGTGTCGGTGCCCGTGCGGACTTCGCCGACCACCTTCGCCAGGCTGTCGTTCATGTGCTTCAGTGCCTGCATCAGTTGCGCGGTCTCATCCCGGCCCTCGGTCTCGATGCGCGCGCTCAGGTCACCCGCAGCCACCGTCTCGGCCACCTTGACTGCCTTGCCCAGCGGACGCGTGATGCTGCGCGAGATGAGCCATGCGAAGACGCTGCCCATCAGCACCGCCAGGATGCCCAGGGACAGCGTCAGGCGAAAGCTGCGCTCGTTGGCCGCGTCGATGGCCAGGCTCATGTCGTCGATCGCCTGCCGCTCCATCGACAGCAGGTCCAGCACACGGCTTTCGTAGGCCTTGGCGGCCGGCTGGAACGACTCCTTGAAGGCACGCTCCGTCTCGGCCGCGTTGCCGCCGGCCTTCGCCTTGCCCACCACATCCTTGGCCGCCTGGTACTTCGCGCGAAGCTCGACGATCGACTTGAAGGTCGACTTCTCGCGCTCCGTCACCAGCAGCGACTCGACCTTGGCCATGGTCTCGCTGCCCTTCTTGACGCTGTCGGAGATCACCTCCGCGAACATGACGGGCAGCGTGTCGTCGGTGGTCTTGGCGATCATCGAGGTGCGCGCGATCGCCGAGTAGGTCAGCACGTACCAGTCGGAGATGAGCCGCTCCTTGGCCAGCGGACTTTGCATCATCTGGCGGGTGGCTTCCGCGTTGCTCCGCGCACTGACCAGGGCGGCAGCGGTCGAGAGGATCGTCAGACCCAGGACGATGGCGAATCCGATGGCAAGGCGTGTCCCGATGCGGACGTTCGACAGGAAGTTCATGATGGCGACCGGTGTGGAAGATTCGACTCAGGCCGCGGCAGCTTCGACGAGACCCATCTCGTCGCTGGACATCAGGCGGTCGATGTCCACCAGGATCAGCATCCGCTCGTCCAGCGTCCCCAGCCCGATCAGGTAGTCCGTGTCCAGCACCGACCCCATCGCCGGCGCCGGCTTGATCTGCTCCGCCGTCAGCGTGATCACGTCCGACACG
>NZ_JBFUCJ010000286.1:0-1309 GCF_056405295.1 Variovorax sp. P1_H2
CCATAGAAGAGGCTCCGGGTCTTTACGACAATGACGAGCTATATGGGGATATTATTTCTCATCAATTGGTTCGGTTTCCGATTCGTTTTGACTTTGATCCAAAGAATTACAAACCACGACATCATCCGCATTCACATCTAACGTTCGGGCAATTTGAGAATTGCAGAATTCCCGTAACGCACGCGGTGTCGCCCAATGGATTTTTGATGTTCGTGATTAGGAATTTCTACCATCGACTGTATAGACGCCACTCAAATATTTTTGAGAAGAAGATCGCCATATGCATGACGAGTTCATGTATTACTTCATTTGAGCGTGGGCTGCCGCATTTTGGCTTCTAGTTGTCGCGGTCGGGAGGCCGGGTCGGCCGGTCGAATCATTTCCTGTTTACCGGTCTTCGGCGTCGGACAGCGGCGGCGCTTCCAGCGGTCCGCGAAAACTTTTCCTCTCGCCCTGCGCGATGACTCCGCTGTACCGCCGTCCTTGGCAGCCCACGAAGCACTAGCCTCTGCCTAACGCACTACGCATCGTGCTCGGTGCGTTGGCGGGCGCCGGACTAGCAGTACGTGCACGAGACGGGCGGGCACCGAGCCTTACAGCGCGGGCTGTGGTGACGCGATCGGCGGCATGGCGCCGCCGTGCTTCTCTTTCAGCAGGTTGAAGCGCGGCTTGAGGTACGCGCTCTCGGCGGCCACGACGGCGCAGTTCGCCGTATAGAGCAGCAGCAGGTTGCGATTGCGAAGGGCCGACGCCAGCTTGTCGGCAGGGTAGCCGCCCATGAGCGCGTGCGCCACGGTCTGCGAGCCGCCGTGCACGAACGAATGCATGCCCTCGATGGTGCCGTACAGCTTGCGAAACTCCGCTGCGACCTCCGGCGCGTGCTTCTCGAAGGCATCGAGCATCGACGGGATGGGCGGCCCCATGATGGGTTCCTTGTGGCCCTCGCCCTCGACAGCAGTGGTGAAGGTCTTGACCCATTTGTTGGATGCGCCCTTGCCCATCCATGCCGCGCGCACGACGGCCTCGAAGTGCAGGCGGCACAGCGCCAAGGCGGTACCGGTCAGGCCTTCATCGATCAGGACCCGCTGGCTGACGGCGTGTTCGAGCGCCGCGCGGCAAAGGGCCAAGCTCAACATCGCGCGCGGGCTGGCCGCTTCGCATTTGCGGAGCAGCTTGGCGACGTCGTCGTCCAACGCCTCGCACTGCTGCAGCAACTGGTCGAGGCGATCGTCGGCCGACGCGCTTTCGGCTGGTGCTCGGTCGGTGGATTCCATGCGGCGAGGCTACCCGAAGCGATACCCCGGGAGAC
>NZ_JBFUCJ010000287.1:0-1120 GCF_056405295.1 Variovorax sp. P1_H2
ACCCGGCCATGAGCAAGCGGCTCGGCGAGCAAGGCAAGACGATCGTGCGGGTGCTGATCGGGGTCGACGGGCTTCCTACGCAGGCCAGCATTCGTCAATCGAGCGGCTACGAGCGGCTCGACGAGGCCGCGCGCACCGCCGTGATGAGTTGGCGCTACGTGCCGGGCAAACGCAACGGGGTCGTCGAAGCGATGGAGTTCAACGTGCCGATCAACTGGGTTCTCAATTAATTTTCTGGAGTAGTTTCATATGGATTCCCACTTTGGCCTGATGAACGTCTGGCAGCAAGGCGACTTCGTCACCAAGGCTGTCGCGCTGCTGCTGATCGGCATGTCGCTCGCCTCCTGGATCGTGATCCTGATCAAGGCGCTCGACGTCATCAAGTACAAGCGCCTCGCACGCCATTCGCAGGACTTCTGGCACAGCGAGGATTTCGCCACCGCCCTGGCCAAGCTCGGAAAGGGCGACGGCAACCCGTTCCGCGCGCTGGCACTCGAAGGCCGCGAAGCCGCCGCCCACCACCGCAATACCAAGGCCCACCTGCACGACGCGCTCGATGTCAGCGACTGGATCACCCGGGCGCTGCGCAACGGCATCGACGAGTTCACGGCGCGCCTGCAGACCGGGCTCGCGATCCTTGCATCGGTCGGCTCGACGGCGCCCTTCATCGGCCTGTTCGGCACCGTCTGGGGCATCTACCACGCGCTGATGAGCATCAGTTCCGCCGGCCAGGCGACCATCGACAAGGTGGCCGGCCCGATCGGCGAGGCGCTGATCATGACGGCCCTCGGCCTGGCGGTCGCGATCCCCGCCGTGCTGGGCTACAACGCGCTGGTGCGCGGCAACAAGTTCGTGCTGACCAAGCTCAACAGCTTCGCGCACGACCTGCACGCCTACTTCGTGACCGGCGCCCGCGTGCAGAGCAGCGGCGGCGAAGCCACGGTCGTTCCGCTCAAGAAGGTCTGACCGCCATGGCCTTCGGAACACAGGACGAACCCGACGAGGTCATGAACGAGATCAACATGACGCCGCTGGTCGACGTCATGCTGGTGCTGCTGATCATCTTCATCATCACGGTGCCGGTGATGAAGCACGCGGTGAACATCGACCTCCCCCGCGC
>NZ_JBFUCJ010000288.1:0-1101 GCF_056405295.1 Variovorax sp. P1_H2
ACGGCGGATTCAACGTCAACGTCAAGGGCAACACGGACCTCAAGGGCGGCGTCATCGAGAGCACCCAGGCAGCGATCGACGCGGGCAACAACAGCTTCAAGTCCGGCAGCCTGTCGATCAGCGACATCGTGAACCGCAGCACGTCGGAAGGCAGCAGCTATGCCGTCAGCGGCAATGTTGGGTTTGCGGCGGGCGATCAAAGCGGAGCCAGCAGCCCTGCGGACAAGCAAGCGGCCGACGGCGCCCAAGCCAGCGGTCGACCTGGCGGAAGCGCGGGCGTCGGTAGCTCAGACAGCAGTCAAGGCAGCATCACAAAGTCGGGCATCAGCGGCATCGCGGGCGACGAGAGCGTCAGGACGGGCAACAACAGCAGCGCCGGGACTTTGGTGAAGGACTGGAACACCAACAGCATCATCAAGGACGTGCAGGCGCAGGCGCAGATCACAGCCGAGTTCGGAAAGAACGCCAGCGCAGCCGTCGGCGACTACGCCAACAAAAAGCTGGAGGAGTCAAAGGACCTGTATCGGCAGGCGGCCCAGGAAACGGACCCCGCCAGGAAGGCCGATCTGTACGCRCAAGCCAACGAGATCGAGAACAACTGGAAGGAAGGCGGCGCTTATCGGATCGCTGCGCATGCGGGCGCTGGAGCCTTGGGCGGGGGCGTCGGTGGCGCAGCCGGAGCTGCGAGCTCCAGTGCCGCCATTTCCATCATCGGCGAACAGATCGCCAATCTTGATATTCCGTTGCCGGTCAAGGAAGCGCTGGTCATGGCGGCGGGAGCTGCGATTGGAGCTGCCACGGGTGGTGCGGCAGGCGCCGCCGGAGGATTCAACGAGACCTCGAACAACTACCTTACGGCCGCCAACCTGCTTAGCCGCGATCAGAAGATCAAGCAGTGTCAAGCCGCGAAGGATCCCGGATGCGAAGTGCGCGTCATGCAGGAGTACGACCTCAAGAGCGCCAACAACACCGGTGAGCTCAAACGCAGTTCACTCATCGAAAAGCAGGCCTTGGAACAAACCCGGGCCGGACTGGAGCAACTACTGCTGAATCCCAATGTCAGCGAGGAGACGAAGGGGCAGGCCCGGAAGAGCATCAGTG
>NZ_JBFUCJ010000289.1:0-1030 GCF_056405295.1 Variovorax sp. P1_H2
GTTCTCGACGGTTCGTTGGAACCGGGGCGCGAAGTAACACTCGCGCGTACCTCCGAAACGTCACCGAAGTTTTTGGAGAATCACTCACCTCCGGACGATCTCCTGCAATTTTTAACGTTTCCCGATGCAGAGTCACAATCTCAGTGGCTATCCGAAAGCATAAAACACGACATTCAGGCGGAAGAACTCCGCCCAGAAGATATCGTAGTAATTAATCCGGACCCTTTTAAGACGCAAGAGGCGGTCGGAAAAACTCGCCGACTTCTTTTTGATATGAACATAAATAKTGAGATTGCTGGAGTCAGCACCTCTCGGGATGTTTTTAGCAAAGAGGGGTCGGTAACCTTCACGGGAATATTTCGCGCGAAAGGTAATGAGGCAGGCATGGTGTATGTCATGAATGCGCAGGATTGTTTCTCTGCCTTTACTAAATCGCAAACGGCTCTCGTCAGAAATCGACTTTTTACGGCTTTAACGAGGTCCAAGGCATGGGTTCGAGTCCTTGGAATCGGCTCAAAAATGGATGAGCTGACCGCTGAATGGGACAAACTAAAAAAGAACGACTATGCGCTTAAGTTCAAGTTTCCTACGGATGACGAGAAGAAACTTTTGCGACTAATCAACGTCGAGCCTGTAGCGAAGCAGACCGCGCGGGATCGACGCCTACAACGGCAGCGCGACGAGTTGCTTCAGGCCATCCGGGATGGTGATATTGATGCTGCTCAACTGATTGATGATTTCGGTGCGGCGAGTAGGCGAGCAAAGAAGTGAAATTTTTGGACGTTAAAGTTCAGCTAACCGAGGTAATCGGTCGCGCGATTGAAACGGGCGTCTCTGTTCAACAGAATTTTCCTTCGATTTCAGTTGGTTCTGAATCAAGCTCACTGGGTTCAATGACAGGGACATCCATTGCCCAAAAGAATGTTCCCTATAAGACGATTTATGAAGAATTGGAAGGCAATGGGCTATTTCATATTAAATTGCCCGACGGTGGATTGCTCTTGTTTCAGTATTCATTCGGTGCTAAAGG
>NZ_JBFUCJ010000290.1:0-1005 GCF_056405295.1 Variovorax sp. P1_H2
GTCTATAGCTATGCAGAAAGAAATCCAATTTCTTTTCTGGACCCCAAGGGCTTATCTCCAAATGCCTCGAAATCTTCTAAAGATGAGGGATTTATAGTTCATGGAAACTGGTGCGGCCCAAATTGGACTGGCGGCCAAAGAGAGGCGTTTAACTACTCAGCACCATCCGATCATTATTTGCCACCCACAGACTACACTGATGCATCGTGCCAGCGCCATGACAAATGCTTCGCTACCTGCAGGGAGTTGAACAAGTGCGATGCGGTGGCGAGAGCCGCATGCATGACCTCGTGTAATTCGGCCCTCGTAAGCGCGCAGCGATTTGGATTTTCAAGCGGAACCTCGTTTGCCACGTCTCTGTCAATATGGTTAGCAATTAAACTACCTCCCAAGGCGGAGAAAAATGATCCGAGTTGTGGCCCATGAAGTTCGTGCCCTCCCAGATAAATATTCGAAATGTATTCGGAATTTTCTTTGCCGTCGCGCATCTAGTCGCCGCTTTTTCCATTGTGCTTTTGAATCACGAGGGCAGTTGGGGTTACTATTTTTTTGCAATTCCAGATTTCCCTGTAATTTTGCTAATCTCTCTGCTTGGCAATAATTTAAATTATTGGGGGGCATGGGCGACACTTATTGTTTTTGGAACTTGGTGGTGGTTTTTTTTGGGAACCTTGATCGCACGAATTTTCATTCGCAAAGCCAAAATTTAATGAATTCATTGCGTTTCACAACGCGACGGCTGGTGGGCTTCGAGCGTGACAAGCTGCACCGCGAGACCGCGCGCATCCAGGGCAATGGGCTGACGCAGCACAGCGTCTATGACCGGGCCGGGCGATTGAAGCTGCAACGGTACGGCGCCACGCCCATCACCGGCAAGGGCGAAGCGGGAACGCCGCCACCGGCCAGCGTGCGCGGCATCCAGCGCGAGTACGCCTACGACCCGAGCGGGCAGCTGCAGACGATCAACGACGCCCGGCGTGGAATGCTGGMCTACAAGTACGACGC
>NZ_JBFUCJ010000291.1:0-1004 GCF_056405295.1 Variovorax sp. P1_H2
GCGCTGGGCAGGGCGCTCGGCCAGCCGGTGGTGGTCGACAACAAGCCGGGCAACGGCTCCAGCATCGCGGCGGACCTGGTGGCCAAGGCGCCGCCCGATGGCTACACGCTGCTGATCGCCAGCCCCAGCAGCATCTCGGTGAACCCGGCGCTCAATGCCAGGCTGACCTACTCGGCGCGCGACCTCACGGCGGTCACCAAGATGACGACCTCGCCGCTGGTGCTGGCGGTGAATCCGGCCACCGGCATCCAGTCGATCGCCGACCTGATCGCGGCGGCGAAGAAGGACCCCGGCAAGCTCAACTACTCGACTTCGGGCAACGGTTCGGCGCCGCACCTCGGCGCAGCGCTGTTCAGCCAGGTCACCGGCGTGGAGATGACGCACATCCCTTACCGGGGCGGCAGCCTCGCGATCCAGTCGGTGATGGCGGGCGACACCCAGCTGACCTTCGGCACCTCGCCGTCGGTGCTGCCGATGGCGAGCGGCGGCCGGTTGCGCGCGCTCGCCGTCAGCACCCGCGAGCGCTCGCCGCTGGTGCCGGGGCTGCCGGGCATGAAAGAGGCGGGGCTTCCCGACTACAACCTCGAATTCTGGTACGGCATGTTCGTGCCGGCCGGCACGCCGCCCGCGATCGTCAAGAAGATCTTCGATGCCACGACGACCGCGATGCAGCAGCCCTCGGTCAAGGCATCGCTGGCGCGCGACGGCACCGAGGTGTCGCTGTCTTCGTCGCCCGGGCAGTTCGACACGTTCCTGGCCGAGGACGGCAAGTTCTGGGTCAAGCTGGTCAAGAGCGCCAATGTCAAGGTGGAGTGAGTGGCCCCCACGCTCCCCCACTTCGTGTGGGTCGCTGCCCCCCGAGGGGGCCGCAGGCCGCCTTGGGGCGGCCCGGCGCCGGCCTGAGCCCCCACGCTCCCCCAYTTCGTGTGGGTCGCTGCCCCCCGAGGGGGCCGCAGGCCGCCTTGGGGCGGCCCGGCGCCGGCCTGAGCCCCCACGCTCCCCCA
>NZ_JBFUCJ010000292.1:0-999 GCF_056405295.1 Variovorax sp. P1_H2
CTGCACTGCAACGCAGATCCTGCGTTCGTACGCGGCGAATCAGCGCTGGAGCCTCACGTGACCTGCATTGTGAATAGATCCGCGCTACTCGCGCTCGTGTTGGCGATCGCGGTCCTCGGCCAGGCGGCCCTTGCGGCGGAGGCCCTTCCAACTCTGCATGGTGATTCGTCGCGGACCTCGGTATCCGGGCTGTCGTCTGGTGCGTTCATGGCAGTCCAGTATGGCGTGGCCTATTCATCGAGCGTGAAGGGGATTGGCGTTATCGCCGGTGGACCGTACAACTGCGCGTTCGTGAACGTCGGTGGCATCATGACCTGCATGTCCGGCGTTCCGACGGGCTCCATGTCATGGGCGGCCGCCCAAGGCTTTGGGGCGCTTGGCCAAATCGATCAGCCTTCAGGCATATCGAAGCTCAAGGTCTACGTATTCGGCGGCACCAAGGATCAGGTCGTCCATCCCGAAGTCGTGGCTGCTACCCGCGACTTCTTCGTCGCCGCCGGGGTGCCGCCCAAGAATCTCGCTTATGTGAACAAGTTGCCCGCTGGCCATGCGTTCATCGCGGCTTCATTTGGCAATGCCTGTGGAACCAACAGCATGCCGTACATCGACCATTGCTCAGATCGGCGCGTCGCATACGACCAGCCAAAGGCCATCCTGCAGCACATCTACGGCCCACTGAGCCCCCCGGCGACTGCGCTGTCGTCGACAGTTCGTCCATTCGACCAGACGCCCTTCGCGAGCGTCGGCTCGAGTCTGGACACGGTGGGCTTCGTCTACATACCGAAATCCTGCGCGACCGATGCAAGTCATTGCGGAGTGCACGTCGTCTTCCACGGCTGCAAGCAGGGCGCGCAAAGTGTCGGGAGCGACGTCTATTCATCGGTCGGCTACAACCGATGGGCCGATGCCAACCGACTGATCGTCTTGTACCCGCAGGTGGTTACCAGTGCTGCATTTCCAAGCAATCCTGAGGGCTGCTGGGACTGGTGGGGCTACAGC
>NZ_JBFUCJ010000293.1:0-992 GCF_056405295.1 Variovorax sp. P1_H2
GCGTGCGGTAGACCCAGCGCGCATGGAACTGCGCCAGGGCGTTGAGGGCGTGCGGCAGCGTGAAGACCAGGTGACAGTACGGCACCGCAAGCAACTCGGCCAGTCGGGCCTGGCGCCATGCGTCCCGAGCCTCGTTCTGGCACTGCGGACAGTGCCGGTTGCGACAGGAGTGGAACAGCCGCTGCTCTTGGCCGCACTGGTCACAGCGCTGCAATTGACCACCCAGGGCCGGTGTGCGGCAAGCGACGATGGCTCGCCAGGCACGCGCCTGCGGCGTGCTCAGCGAGTGCTGGCGCAGATAGGCCGGCCCGAAGGTTCGCAGCACCTCGGCCAGGGTGGCGCTCATCGCGCAGCGGCTTCAGTGCAGCGGCGGTCGCGGTGGTGTCGGCGGTGACGACGGCGCCCTTGGCTCGACCTTGGGCAGATGGGCCAGCAGCGCCAGCGCGCTGTCGCCGGCGCTGTGGCCGGGGCGGGCCATGCGAAGGTAGCGGCTGGTGGTGCTGAGCTTGGCGTGGCCGAGCAACTGGCTGATGCTGTTGAGGTCCACGCCGGCTTCCAGCAGATGTGTGGCAAAGCAGTGGCGCAGCGTGTGGATGCCGCCGACCTTGGCGATGCCCGCAGCGTTGCGCGCGGCGTAGAAGTAGCGCCCGGCGCTACGGGTGTCCAGGTGCTCGGAGGGGTTCAGCCGCGCAGGGAACAACCAGTCCTCGGCCTGTGCAGTGCGTCTGCATTGCCGCCAGTACAGCCGCAACTGCTCGAGCAACTCCGGGCTGAGCAGGCTGTAGCGGTCGTGCCCTCCCTTGCCCGCGATGACGTGAATGCACATGCGGTCGGGCGAGGAGTCGATGTCGCAGCCGCGCAGTTGACACAGCTCGCTTACGCGCAGCCCGCTGGCGTAGGCCGTCATCAGAAGCGTGCGCGCCTTCATGGACATCGGCGCAGCCAGCACCGCTGCCACTTCGGCGCGAGACAACACGTCGGGCAGCCGCTGC
>NZ_JBFUCJ010000294.1:0-983 GCF_056405295.1 Variovorax sp. P1_H2
TCTCCGCCCTGGTCAAGCGTGAAGATCAAGCTGCCTTGCTAGCGCAGGGCGAGGCGGCGCTCGGTCGTGCACGAGGCGCCTCGTTTGCGGCCTATCAGCGAGGTGTCGTCAGCCTGATCGAAGTGTTGCAAGCGGACGAGAGCCTCCTGCGTGTGGCCGATGCGAGAGCGCAGGCGCAAACGGAGGCGGCGCGCGCCGCGGTCAGTGCATTCAAGGCCCTCGGCGGCGGCTGGCAAGCCGAGGCCGCTGACGCGGTGGCAATCCGCACAGACGTAAAACGATAGCGCAGAAGCGCCTTTCGGCGAACGACAGATGAACACGAGTCGCCGAGCAAAGGGCTCTTGGCTTCGAGCGAACGAGAGATGTGATGCGCTCGTGCGATCGGGGTCGGCCCACCTGTACAGCATGCCACGGCCCCGGTTGAAGGCCTTTTGCTCGCATGCCATCTAGTGCTCTGTCCCGCTGATATGTGAGCAAAGTCCATGAAGCTTTTCAAGGATCGATTCAGCGGTGGCTGTCCAGCGAAACGGCTGGGAGTTGGCGTTGTGGTGGGTCACGAACTGATCGATGCGTTGGACGAGTTGCTTGACGCTGGTGAACGAGCCGCGGCGAATGGCCTTGTCAGTGATCAGCGCAAAGAAGCGTTCGACCTGGTTCAGCCAGGAGCTGTAGGTGGGGATGAAAGGATCTGTCGCGATAAGCCGGTTGTCCACAATGCAGCTCATGGTACCGCTGCACGTCCAACTTGCGAACTCGACCCTGCGAGGGGTCATCAGGCGGCTGCATTTCCCGCTGGAGATCATGCTGGTGTGCGTTCGCTGGTACGCGGCCTACCCTTTGAGCCTGCGCAACCTGGAAGAGATGATGGCCGAGCGCGGGGTGCTGGTCGACCACGCAACCGTCCACCGCTGGTCACTGAAGATGCTGCCGGTGCTGGCCAAAGTGTTTCGTCGGCGCAAGCACCCGGTGGGGTCCTCGTGGCG
>NZ_JBFUCJ010000295.1:0-934 GCF_056405295.1 Variovorax sp. P1_H2
ACCAAAATTAAAGTCATTTGCTATAGAAATATCACTCCAAACGATCTCCGCAGCACGGAATACGTCTACCGCGTGAAAATCGACAACCCCTATGCCAAATGTGCAAATAATTGACTCTCCATACTGATCTTGCCGAGAAAATGTAAGCGCAATTTGCCCTATAGAAACCCTGATTTCCGATGGGGTTTTTTTAAGAACCGAACCGGGAATTTTGCCGGCCATGGAGATTATTTTCTCTTCAGAGGCGATGGTTATTGGTGTATTCATTTGCATCCCCCAAGGCACATGCGGCCAAGTAATTCATTGTACACATAGCCTCTGGATTTTAAATAGTCGTACTCCCGACCAAAACCAGAAAGTCCGTCGAACGAAGTCGGATTGATAACATTGATATCGTTCGGTTTCGTTGCGAGATATATCTCATCGCCTCGCGCGACGGCAGCATCAAGGAAAGGTTGATTTATCTGTTTCCAAAATTCCTGCGGACCCAATTTTGTGTACAAATCATCTGGCACATTCAGCAAATTGAACCCTCCCGTCTTGTCGCCGGCGAAGTTCATTGTCTTGGGATAGCCTAGTTGCTGATTCAAGATATTTCCGGTGTCGTCCTTAAATGTGCCAAGAACTGTGGTGGTGCGCCCGGGGGTTGCCTGAATTATTGCTCCGTTGGATGTTGCCAAGGCTTGAGGAAGCTCCGTTCCGTCGCGGTAGAAATTATTCGCAATTCGCGCCGCCGCGTCGTCCGCCAACTCTTTCCCCGTGCGCGAAAGCACAATCTGCTTTACAACGGACGACGTCAACACCTTGGCCGCAGCAAACTCCCCCAGCGTCACCACGTCCACCGCCAACAGACCGATCTCGGCAGCATCCCGCAGCACCGGCGCCTTGTTGATCACGTTGATCGCAGTGTTCAACTCACTGATGCTCTTCCGGG
>NZ_JBFUCJ010000296.1:0-900 GCF_056405295.1 Variovorax sp. P1_H2
CTACAACCATAGGAGATTGCACTCGACGCTGGGCTATGTCAGTCCCATGATGTTTGAGCAACGCTGGATCGCGGCCCAGCAGCAAGACAGGAAGTCCGCATAATCGGCAGCCTATGGAGTGCGGGCAACAGGGGCAAGGTCATGTTGGCATTTACCATGAAGCCAACCAGCGCTGGCGTGCTGTCGAGTGGTACGTCAATCTTTTCGGTCTTCAAGGCGTAGACCGTGAAGACATAGCGGTGCGGCTTGTCGCCTGCAGGCGGACACGCACCACCGAATGCCGGTACGCCGAAGTCATTCCGTGCCTGAGCACTTCCGGCCGGCAAACCTTTGCCGTCGGCGGCGCCGGCGCCTTCAGGCAGTTCGGTGGCCGTGGCGGGGATGTTGTAGACCATCCAGTGCCACCAACCCGAACCGGTGGGAGCGTCGGGGTCATACACCGTCACTGCGAAGCTCTTCGTGTCTTTGGGAGCGCCGCTCCACTTCAACAGAGGCGACACATTTCTCCCCTTGCTGCCGAAGTCGTTGAAGACCTGAGCGTCGGGCAGCGTACCGCCTGATTTGATGCTCGGACTGCTGAGCTCAAACCCGGCGCCATTAGCGAGTGGCAAGCAAGATGCCAAGGCAAGAGCAAGGGTGGTAGAACGCAGGTCGAAACGCATCATTGTCTGCTCCTGTACAAGTGGGGATTCGATTCTGATGGAACGAGGGACCGCCGCAAATGCTCGAAATAGGCCTCGCCGTCGAACGGCCGGTTGTGGCTGCGGATTCAACCGGTCGATGCAACGGTTTGGCTGAACATTTCAGCAGGTGTTTGGAGCCTGTCCGGAATTCTGTGGTAAGCAACTGGCCACGCCATCTTGAATCGCTCCGCTGGTGCCGGGAGCATGCGTCCACCTC
>NZ_JBFUCJ010000297.1:0-886 GCF_056405295.1 Variovorax sp. P1_H2
CACGATCCAGGGTGACATTTCGACGATCAACACCACACCAACGTTGCCGGCAACACGACGGCCATCACCAACCTGGACGGCCGTGTCACGACAAGGCGACGTGACCTGACCAACCTGACCAACAACCTGAACAGCGGTTCGGTGGGTCTGGTGAAGCAGGACGCGACGACCCATGCGATCACGGTGGCAGGCGACAAGGCAGGCACCTCGGTGGACTTCGCCGGCACCGCGGGCGCGCGCACCCTGAGCGGCGTGAAGGATGGCACGCTGGCGGCGGGCAGCAAGGAAGCCGTGAACGGCGGTCAGTTGTTCACGACCAACCAGAACGTGACGGCGAACACCAACGCGATCGGCGCACTGGACACCCGCGTGGGCACTGCCGAAGGCAGCATCACCACGATCCAGGGTGACATTTCGACGATCAACACCAACGTTGCCGGCAACACGACGGCCATCACCAACCTGGACGGCCGTGTCACGACCGTCGAAGGCGACGTGACCAACCTGACCAACAACCTGAACAGTGGTTCGGTGGGTCTGGTGAAGCAGGACGCGACGACCAAGGCCATCACGGTGGCAGGCGACAAGGCGGGCACCTCGGTGGACTTCACCGGCACCGAAGGCGCGCGCACCCTGAGCGGCGTGAAGGACGGCACGCTGGCGGCGGGCAGCAAGGAAGCGGTGAACGGCGGTCAGTTGTTCACGACCAACCAGAACGTGACGGCGAACACCAACGCGATCGGCGCACTGGACACCCGCGTGGGCACTGCCGAAGGCAGCATCACCACGATCCAGGGTGACATTTCGACGATCAACACCAACGTTGCCGGCAACACGACGGCCATCACCAACCTGGACGGCCGTGTCACGACCGTCGAAGGCGACG
>NZ_JBFUCJ010000298.1:0-882 GCF_056405295.1 Variovorax sp. P1_H2
CTTGAGGTCCGTGTTGCCCTTGACGTTGACGTTGAATCCGCCGTCGCCTGCCTTGATGCCCGACTGCTCGTTCACGCTCGCAAAGTCGCCATTCGCCTTGGCGCTCGCGGCATTGCCGCCGACAGTGCTGACGCCGTAGCAGATCGGTGGAATGCACAAGCTCACGTTCGCGCCCGAGCTGCTTTGCTTGGACACCTGACGACTTGTGTCCTGCAGGCTCTCAATGTTCAGGTTGCCGCCGACGTTCGCATTGACACGCGCACCGTCAATCACCGCACCCTTCAGGTTCAAATCGCCACCGCTGGAGATGTTGACGGTATTGCCACCACTGACGTGCGTGTTGTTGTAGCTCACGTCCGAGCCGCTCTCGTTACCGCGGCCTTTGCTGACACCCAACTCGATCGTGAAGCCGTTCTGCGATCCGCCCGCGAAACCGACGCCAACACTCGCTCCACTGCTGGAGTTCTGGCCCACCTTGTCGTAGGTGTTCCTGCTGGCCTCCAACGTGATCGCATTGTCGGCAGCAAGGTTGACGTTGTTGCCTGCCGCAATGGTGGAGCCCACGGCGTGGATGTTGGACGCGGCACCACCACCGGTCGCAACGACATTGACGTTGTTGGCACCGACGATGCTCGATCCCACGGCCTCGCTCGCATGCGTGATGCTGCTGCCCTCGCTCTTGTTGCGGCTGACATTGACGCTGACCTTGTAGCCCACGCCTCCGCCGCTGGCCAAGGCCTGCGCGGTGTCGACCGCCTGTCCGCCGGCCACCGCCAAATTGATGGCTCCCAGGGCCTGCATGCGACTGTCGCCGGTGTCGCCCATCGCCTTGGCCGTGTTGCGGGTGTTGCGCAGGCTATCGGTGGAGATGCCGCCGACGCT
>NZ_JBFUCJ010000299.1:0-863 GCF_056405295.1 Variovorax sp. P1_H2
CCGGTGATGTTCATCGTCTACATCGGCAGCATTCTCACCACGCTCTTGTGGGTGCATTCGCTGAGCTTCCCTGGCGACACCGGCATGCCCCCACCCTTCGTGCTCGCGGTCTCGATCTGGCTGTGGTTCACGGTGCTGTTCGCCAACTTCGCCGAAGCGCTGGCCGAAGGCCGCAGCAAGGCGCAGGCCGCTTCCCTGCGCGGACTGCGCAAGGACACCTGGGCCAAGAAGCTGACCCAGCCCTTCCATGGTGCGACCTTCCTGCCGGAGCAGGCACCGAACCTGCGCCGCGGGGACGTGGTGCTGGTCGAGGCGCACGACGTGGTCCCGCTCGACGGCGAGGTGATCGAAGGCGTGGCCTCGGTCGACGAGAGCGCGATCACCGGCGAATCGGCGCCGGTGGTGCGCGAATCGGGCGGCGACTTCTCGGCCGTCACCGGCGGCACGCGGGTGCTGTCGGACTGGCTGGTGGTGCGCATCACRGTCAATCCGGGCGAGTCCTTCCTCGACCGCATGATCGGAATGGTCGAGGCCGCCAAGCGCCAGAAGACGCCGAACGAGATCGCGCTGACCATCCTGCTGGTCGCGCTGACCATCGTGTTCCTGGTCGTCACGGCGACGCTGCTGCCGTACTCGGTGTTCAGCGTCGGCGCGGCGGGTGCGGGCACGGTGGTGTCGCTGACCGCGCTGGTCGCGCTGCTCGTGTGCCTGATCCCGACCACCATCGGCGGCCTGCTCTCCGCAGTGGGTGTGGCCGGCATGAGCCGCATGATGCAGGCCAACGTGATCGCGACCTCGGGCCGCGCGGTCGAGGCCGCGGGCGACGTCGACGTCCTGCTGCTCGACAAGACCGGCACCATCAC
>NZ_JBFUCJ010000300.1:0-777 GCF_056405295.1 Variovorax sp. P1_H2
GTTGGCGCGGTGCCTGAGACGCGATGCCTTTTCGTGGGCTGCCGCGGAACCGGCTTTGCCGGGCCGCTGGCGGCGCCCCCGGTAGGGGGTGGGCGGCTGCACGAAGTGAGCCAACCTGGGGGCGAGCTCATTTCACCGCGCCGAAGGTCAGGCCCTGGACGAGCTGCTTCTGGCTGAACCAGCCGAACACCACGATGGGCGCGATGGCCATCAGTGAAGCGGCGGAGAGCTTGGCCCAGAAGAGGCCTTCGGGGCTCGAGTACGAGGCGATCAACGTCGCCAGCGTGCCGGCTTTGGCGGAACTGAGGTTGAGCGCCCAGAAGGACTCGTTCCAGCTCAGCACGAGGCACAGCAGACCGCAGGATGCGAGGCCACCGATCGACAGCGGCATCACGACGTTGCGAAACTCCGTCCAGAGATTGGCACCGTCCATGCGCGCGGCCTCGAGGATCTCGCTGGGAATGTCCTTGAAGCTCGTGTAGAGCATCCACACCATGATCGGCAGGTTGGACAACGTGAAGACGACCAGCAGCGCGGTCCTCGAATCGAGCAGGCCCGCGGTCTGCGCGATCACGTAGATCGGCACCAGCGCGCCGACGGCCGGCATCATCTTGGTCGAGAGCATCCACATCAGGATGTCGCGCGTGCGCCTCGTGCGAAAGAAGGCCATCGAGTACGCCGCCGGCGCCGCGATCAGAAGGCCGAGGATCGTCGAGCCCACGCTGGTGATCAGCGAGTTCTGGGCATAGAGGAGATAGTCGCTGCGGCGCTGTACCT
>NZ_JBFUCJ010000301.1:0-715 GCF_056405295.1 Variovorax sp. P1_H2
CTGTACTGTAGCCGGTCCCAAGGGTATGGCTGTTCGCCATTTAAAGAGGTACGTGAGCTGGGTTTAAAACGTCGTGAGAYAGTTTGGTCCCTATCTTCCGTGGGCGCTGCAGATTTGAGGAAGCCTGCTCCTAGTACGAGAGGACCGGAGTGGACACACCTCTGGTGTATCGGTTGTCACGCCAGTGGCATTGCCGAGTAGCTAAGTGTGGAAGAGATAACCGCTGAAAGCATCTAAGCGGGAAACTCGTTTCAAGATGAGATCTGCCGGGGCCTTGAGCCCCCTAAAGAGTCGTTCAAGACCAGGACGTTGATAGGTCAGGTGTGGAAGCGCAGTAATGCGTTAAGCTAACTGATACTAATTGCTCGTGCGGCTTGACCCTATAACTTTGATCTACGATCAAGGTGTTATGCCAAGTTGACGCATTCAAAACAATTCAAATACCAAGCTGATTCCAGACTCTATGAATTCGTTGTGCTGACCCAGTCAGCACGACAACCCTTTATKCCTGATGACCATAGCGAGGTGGTCCCACTCCTTCCCATCCCGAACAGGACAGTGAAACGCCTCAGCGCCGATGATAGTGCGGGTTCCCGTGTGAAAGTAGGTCATCGTCAGGCTCTTACAGCCCAAATCGCCCAGCCCCTCAAAAGGCTGGGCGCTTTGCTTTGTGCGCCGCTCCCTTCAGCTATTGCGAATATGCGATCCGTCGCAG
>NZ_JBFUCJ010000302.1:0-691 GCF_056405295.1 Variovorax sp. P1_H2
ATGCAGGTCGACTTCAACATGGCCGAACGCCTGGGCGCCGAGTACGTCACGGAATCCAGCGGCCGCGCCCACCCGGTGATGCTGCACCGCGCGATCGTCGGCAGCCTCGAGCGCTTCATCGGCATGCTGATCGAACACCATGCCGGCGCGCTGCCCGCATGGCTCGCTCCGACGCAGGCGGCAGTGCTCAATATCAGTGAGAACCAGGCCGACTATGCCGCGGAAGTTGCCAAAACGCTGCAGAATCAAGGGCTTAGAGTCTCGCTCGACCTGCACAACGAAAAGATTACGTATAAAATACGGAAGCATTCGTTGCAAAAGCTTCCCTACATCCTGGTCGTAGGTGACAAGGAGAAGGAAGCTGGTGCCGTCGCAGTGCGCGCCCGGGGCAATGTTGACCTCGGTGCCATGTCGGTGGAGTCCTTCTCTCAAAAGATCGCCCACGACATCCAACACAAGCTTTGAATTCGACCGGATTCAAGGGCTGATTTTTTTGATCAGGCTGCTTGTGGGCGTGGATTCGACGGTGTTCGCTACAGAAATGTGGCAAATTGTTTGAAGGATTCTGACCATCGCTACTGCATTTCGCGACCGCCGCCACCGCGAGGAACGCCAACACCGCCTGAACCGGGAAATCATGGCCCCGGAAGTCCGCCTGATCGGGCCCGAGAACGAGCCATTGGGTGTAGTG
>NZ_JBFUCJ010000303.1:0-690 GCF_056405295.1 Variovorax sp. P1_H2
GTTTGGAAAGACTGGCCATAGCGGGTGATAGCCCCGTACGTGAAAAGACCTGTGTGGTACTGAGCTAACGAAAAGTAGGGCGGGACACGAGAAATCCTGTCTGAATATGGGGGGACCATCCTCCAAGGCTAAATACTCATCATCGACCGATAGTGAACTAGTACCGTGAGGGAAAGGCGAAAAGAACCCCGGGAGGGGAGTGAAATAGATCCTGAAACCGCGTGCTTACAAAAAGTAGGAGCCTCGTAAGGGGTGACTGCGTACCTTTTGTATAATGGGTCAGCGACTTAYATTCAGTGGCAAGGTTAACCGAATAGGGRAGCCGTAGMGAAAKCGAGTCCGAATAGGGCGWTCAGTCGCTGGGTGTAGACCCGAAACCAAGTGATCTATCCATGGCCAGGATGAAGGTGCCGTAACAGGTACTGGAGGTCCGAACCGACTAGTGTTGCAAAACTAGCGGATGAGCTGTGGATAGGGGTGAAAGGCTAAACAAACTTGGAAATAGCTGGTTCTCTCCGAAAACTATTTAGGTAGTGCCTCAAGTATTACCGTCGGGGGTAGAGCACTGTTTTGGCTAGGGGGTCATGGCGACTTACCAAACCAAGGCAAACTCCGAATACCGACGAGTACAGYTTGGGAGACAGAGCACCGGGTGCTAACGTCCGGACTCAAGAGGGAAACAACCCAGAC
>NZ_JBFUCJ010000304.1:0-685 GCF_056405295.1 Variovorax sp. P1_H2
CCGATCAGGCCGCTCTGCAAGGCCATGACCGATTGCACGCACCAGGTCAGGCGGGCGTAGCAGCGGCCCATGGCCACCGGGTTCGTCTGGACACCCGCCGGGATCATCGGTTTGTAGTAGTCCCTGGTGTTCCGATCCTGGCTGTCGCCACCATACACCCAGCTGGCCTGAGGGGCCTCCGAGAAGGTGTTGCTGCGCTGCGCCAGGAACTCGAGCGTCGACACGCCCAGATACTGGCTGGGATTGTCCGGCACCCAGGCCACCTGTCCCATGGTCGTCGAGTAGTCGCCCTCGTTGGCGTCGTAGGCACCCAGCTGCCATGTCATGTTGGTGAAGCGCGCGCTGGCGGGGTACGCGTTGTTCGGCGCTGCCGGGTAGGTCGTCGAGGTGCCAGCGGTTGCCGTGCCCGTTCCGTAGCGGTAGGCGATGCCCGCGGCCTGGTTCATCTGGGATGCAATCGAGCGGTAGGACGACGCATTGACCTTGAGCGAGCTGTCGACGATGTCGCCCGCGACCGGGGTACCGCCGCCGGTGCTTGGCGCGGTGGGCGTCGTCGTTGTGGTGTCCCCACTGCTTGTGCTTCCGACCGTATAGCAGGCTTTCACGACGCCAGGCGCGGGATCCTGCCCGAAATAGGTGTTGTTGCAGGTCGCCGTCCCCGTCACCGTCTTCTGGACCCAGCTCG
>NZ_JBFUCJ010000305.1:0-681 GCF_056405295.1 Variovorax sp. P1_H2
GCCGGCATTCAGGTCAAGGTGAGCCTGGTCTCCGGCGCAGCGGCCGGCGACGTGATCGCCGTGACGGATGGTGCCAACACGGTCAACGTCACGCTTAACGCTGCCGATGTGTCCAACGGTTTCGTTATCGTCAGTCTGCCGACGCCGGCCGATGGCGCGACGCTCAACGTGAGCGCGACCAGCACCGACCTGGCGGGGAACGTCTCCGCCGTGGCGACGGACTCGGCCGTCCTCGACATCACGCCGCCGGTGGCACCGACCATTGCGGTCGATGCCATCACGGCAGACAACGTGATCAACAACGCGGAAGCGGCTTCGACCGTGGCGGTGAGCGGCACGACCACCGGCACGCAAGCCGGCGACGTGGTCACCCTGGTGATCAATGGTGTCAGCTACAGCGGCACCGTGGACGCAGGCGGTGCCTGGAGCATCGACGTGGCAGGTTCGGACCTGGCCGCAGACGCAGACACCACTGTCGAAGCCAGCGTCACCACCCGCGATGCAGCCGGCAACAGCGCCAGCGGCAGTGCTTCGCACGCCTAYGGCGTCAGCTCGACGGTACCCACCATCACGGTGGGCGGCCCGATCGCTGGCGACGGCGTGATCAACGCAGCCGAGGCCGAAGCCCTGGTGGTGAGCGGCACGACCACGAATGTGGAAGACGGCCAGACCGTCACGCTG
>NZ_JBFUCJ010000306.1:0-674 GCF_056405295.1 Variovorax sp. P1_H2
GCAGTGCTTCGCACGCCTACGGCGTCAGCTCGACGGTACCCACCATCACGGTGGGCGGCCCGATCGCTGGCGACGGCGTGATCAACGCAGCCGAGGCCGAAGCCCTGGTGGTGAGCGGCACGACCACGAATGTGGAAGACGGCCAGACCGTCACGCTGACCTTCAGCGATGGCGTGAACAGCGTGGTCGTCACGGGCACGGTCAACGGCAATACCTGGACGGCCGAAGCGGCCGACCTGAGTGGCCTGACCAACGGCACGATCACGGTCACGGCCAACGTCAGCAACGCGGCCGGCAACCCGGCCAGCGACAGCGCGAGCGCCGAGATGGACAGCGTGGCACCGGTGGCCCCGACCATTGCGGTCGATGCCATCACGGCAGACAACGTGATCAACAACGCGGAAGCGGCTTCGACCGTGGCGGTGAGCGGCACGACCACCGGCACGCAAGCCGGCGACGTGGTCACCCTGGTGATCAACGGTGTCAGCTACAGCGGCACCGTGGACGCAGGCGGTGCCTGGAGCATCGACGTGGCAGGTTCGGACCTGGCCGCAGACGCAGACACCACCGTCGAAGCCAGCGTGGTGACGCGCGATACGGCGGGCAACAGCGCCAGCGGCAGTGCTTCGCACGCCTACGGCGTCAGCTCGACGGTACCCACCATCACGGTGGGC
>NZ_JBFUCJ010000307.1:0-659 GCF_056405295.1 Variovorax sp. P1_H2
GATCACCACCGTGAACTGGTCATAGCTCGGCGTCCCCAGCGCAAACTTGATCCGCATGTCGATGATCGGAACAATGATCCCCCGCAGGTTCACCACCCCCTTGATGTACTCCGGCGCGTTCGCGATCCGCGTCACCGCGTCGTACCCCCGCAGCTCCTGAACCTTCTGGATGTCGATCCCGTACTCCTCGTCGCCCAGGGTGAAGGAGAGAAACTCGAGCGGCTTGCCGGCGCGTGCCGAGGGTGCGCTTGCTTCAGAGGCGACCTGCTTGGCTTGATCTGTGGTGTTCACTTCGTTCACTCCATGACTTGAAAATTTCTGCCGCCGCGGGTGCCGGCACCGGCCTCCGCCCGAAAGACACTGACCGCGTCGACCAGGCTTCCGGCCTGGTTCTCCAGTGCCAGTGCCGCCGCCGAGGCTTCTTCCACCAGCGCCGCGTTCTGCTGCGTCACCTGGTCCATCTGCGTGATCGCCTGGTTGATCTGCTCGATCCCCGAGGTCTGCTCCTGGCTGGCCGCCGTGATCTCGCCCATGATGTCGGTCACCCGCTTGACGCTGCCGACGATCTCTTCCATCGTCTTGCCGGCCTCGGCCACCAGCGCGCTGCCCGCGCCCACCTTGCCCACCGAGTCGTCGATCAGCCCCTTGATCTCCTTGGC
>NZ_JBFUCJ010000308.1:0-652 GCF_056405295.1 Variovorax sp. P1_H2
CCCGGCTGCGTCACCTCGACAAGCACACCACTGTCGGTGCGAACGAAGATTTGCTGGCCTTCAAGCGGCTTGCTGTAACGCTCCGCAATGTGGCTGCCCGCCACGCTACCACCGATCGCGCCCACGACCATCGCAACATCGCGGCCGGTGCCGCCACCGATCAGGCTGCCAATTCCGACACCGGCCAGTCCGCCGAGCACTGCACCCACTCCGGTATGGTGGGAGGTCGCGATCTCAGTCGGCATGATCTGCTCGATCTTGCCCTGGCGGATCGCCATCGATGATTGCTGCGAGCCCGGTGCGGCGCAAGCGGTGAGCAAGAGAGCCATTGCGAATGCGGCGAACCGCGAGAAAAGACGCACTTTCATGGATTGAAACTCCGGTACAGGATGGAAGAATCTTGAGTTGATCTGGCTTGGCGAGAAACATCGAAGACAGCTCTCGCGAGACGGAACAGCGCCGCTTCCAACGTCGGTCGGTTGCTCCTGTGACTGCTGGAGTCCCGAGCGAACGACAGACGCTCGCATCGTCATCAACGACAGCGACATGGAAACGGGGATCGGCGCGCTCATGGGGTGGTCCGTGCACTGTGTGCGCTTTCCGGGGCGTCGTCTACTGCCCTTTAGGGAAGGCGCGCGCACGCCTGTTTGCC
>NZ_JBFUCJ010000309.1:0-606 GCF_056405295.1 Variovorax sp. P1_H2
GCCAGCTCACGATGATGCGAGAGCCACCACATGCCGATGTCGACTAAGCGCGACGAGCGCGGCTTCATCCCGAACACCGCGCTGCGCTCCACAACGAGGTGGTGCTGCGCCAGCTTTGCGAGCAGGCACGGCGGCTCGTAGCGCCGCTTGTGGCCTACGAAATCGTCGAACGAGGTCCAAAGCGAAGGGTGCAGTGGCGTCGAGATCAGGAGAGCCGCACCTGACTTCGAAACCCGCGATAGCTCCGACAGAGCGCCGTCCCCGTCGTCGACATGCTCGATGATATCGAGTGCGCACACCAGATCGAATGCACCGTCGGCGAACGGCAGGGATGTCACCTGGCTCAGCACGACCTGCGCACCGCGCTCGCGAAGCATCGCGAGCGCCGGGGCGCTGATGTCCA
Organism: Variovorax sp. P1_H2; assembly: GCF_056405295.1. Taxonomy (NCBI): domain Bacteria; kingdom Pseudomonadati; phylum Pseudomonadota; class Betaproteobacteria; order Burkholderiales; family Comamonadaceae; genus Variovorax; species Variovorax sp. P1_H2. Next base: position 404 of record NZ_JBFUCJ010000309.1, read on the forward strand.
CGAATTGCGTGCCCTCGATCGGCAGACGTGGTCTCAGGCCGGGCCCAACCTCGAGCCGTCGCCCGGACTCGGTTAGCAGGGATCGCACGAGCGGCCAAGTATTGAACCGTTGAGGCTCGACGAGGCGAGCACCGGACCAGAGCAAGTCGTAGAAGCGGCGATTCTGGTCGAGAAGCTCGCTCGCGCTGCGCGTCTGCGAAGGC
>NZ_JBFUCJ010000310.1:0-603 GCF_056405295.1 Variovorax sp. P1_H2
CTCCGAGGCCGAAAGTGCTCCGAGGCCGAAAGTGGAGCCTTCGAAAGGCGAGGAGGCCGGCTGCCAGATCAGCGGCATGATGGTCCGCGAGATCAGGTTCCAGTCCTCGTTGAGGCTGAAGGGCACGACCGGCTGGATGTTGAGCACGTTCTGCGTGCGCTGCTCCGGCCCGGTATCGAAGTTGGTGTTGAGCTGAAAGGGCACGCTGATCAAGCTGGCCAGCGGGTTCTGCGCCGCCTTGGCGAGTTCCTCGTTGCTTTGTTGCGCGTGGGCAGACGCTGAGAGGAGGCCCGCCACCATGACGCCGGCGGCCCAACGCCGCTCCCAGGGGAAGTGGTCCTTGGTTCGAGATTGGGACATGTCTTTTTCTTTTTATCGTGATGCAGCGCGCAGGGCGGCGAATCGACGCGCGAACGCCCCCGACCACTTGTTGAAGGCGTCCTGCGCATAGCTCCAGCTCGTGAAGGAGCTGACGTAGCCGTTCATCCACGCCACCGCCGCGGTCGTCGCACCCTTGTTCAGGTCGGCGGCGTACTTGAGTCCAATCTCGGTGTCCGCGCATTCGCCGACCACCTTGCCGGTGGCGCCGTCTCTGAACTGTGC
>NZ_JBFUCJ010000311.1:0-603 GCF_056405295.1 Variovorax sp. P1_H2
CAGCGGCAGTGCTTCGCACGCCTACGGCGTCAGCTCGACGGTACCCACCATCACGGTGGGCGGCCCGATCGCTGGCGACGGCGTGATCAACGCTGCAGAGGCCGAAGCCCTGGTGGTGAGCGGCACGACCACGAATGTGGAAGACGGCCAGACCGTCACGCTGACCTTCAGCGACGGCGTGAACAGCGTGGTCGTGACGGGTACGGTCAACGGCAATACCTGGACGGCTGGCGCGGCCGACCTGAGCGGCCTGGACAACGGCACGATCACGGTCACGGCGAACGTCAGCAACGCGGCCGGCAACCCGGCCAGCGACAGCGCGAGCGCCGAGATGGACATCACGCCGCCGACGACGCCCGTAGTCAATGAGAACAATGGCGGCGGCCTGGCCGGCACGGGCGAAGAAGGCAGCATCGTGATCGTCACCGACGGTGGCGGCAATGTCGTGGGCAGCGCCGTGGTGGATCCGGACGGCAACTGGCGCATCGAGCCGAACCCGCTGCCTGAAGGCGAGCCGGGCACGATCGAGGCGATCGACGAGTCGGGCAACAAGTCCGAGCCGGTCGAGATCGTGGGCGGCGACCAGACGGCGCCGACGACCCC
>NZ_JBFUCJ010000312.1:0-556 GCF_056405295.1 Variovorax sp. P1_H2
GGCAAGGTGCCGACCGCAGTGGCGGTCACCAACGGCGGCGAATTCGCCCTCATCACCGTCTGGGATACCGTGAACCTCAAGGGCCAGATCGCCTTGGTCGCACTTGCTGGCGGCTGCCAGAGTTGCAGCGACGGCCGCTACTGGGGGGAATGGACCTCGATCGTGCCAGGCCTGCCGAACCTGAACAACATCGCCTTCATGAAGGTCATCGGCTACGTGGATCTGCCGGACATGGTCGCTCCGACCGAGATCTCGGTCACCACCGGTCTGGAGAACGAGACCCTGCAGCGCGTCTACCTGCCGGGGAGCTGCGGCAGCAACTTCGTCAACCACGAGCAATTGCCGCTCAACGTGGCGGCCAATCGCGCAACCTTCATGGCCGGCGGCTGCAACTACGGCAGCCTGGCCCACGGGGGTGTCGCGGTGGTGGTGTCGAAGTCGGAGCAGAAGGTCTCGTTCGTCAACCTGAAGCCCTTGTTCGACTATTACCAGTCGATGTACTTCGGAACCGATGCCGATTACGCCAAGACCACCACGGTGGGCCAGGCCGCCACCC
>NZ_JBFUCJ010000313.1:0-554 GCF_056405295.1 Variovorax sp. P1_H2
CCCGATGTTTGGGTGCGCGTCTGGGGCATGCTGCTTCAGCTCATCGGCGTTTGGACGGTCTGGCTGGATCTGAATCAGACGGCGCGCCAATTCGACAAGGATCCACTGCCCAAGCGGTTCGTTTCTTGGCTTCGCGACGGGTTCAGGGGTGCCATCCGCACAATCAGCATCTCCGGTACGGCCGTATCGGTCGCTTCGGCATCGGCGCGAATGACCGTGCGTCATCCCATGCAGGAAGGATGGTCTATCGAGCAGCGCATAGAGGCCGCCGAATTTAATCTGCAACAGGTGGAAAAGGAGCTTGGCGAGGCTCTGACGTCGATCGATAAGACGCGAACTGACTRCATGGCTGATCTTGCCCCCGAAAAACGTACTCCATAGCTGATGGTCAAATTCAGTGATTGGAGAGAAGAGAAATGAGCAAGAGAAAAGACGGGCAACCGCGTGGCAGGTACACGCTCGAATTCAAGCTGGAGGCGGTGCGACTGGTCAAAGGCGGCCAAGCGGCGTCGGTGACGGCCAAGGTGCTGGGCATGCCGAAGCAGACGCTGGAC
>NZ_JBFUCJ010000314.1:0-527 GCF_056405295.1 Variovorax sp. P1_H2
CCCGTGGCCAGCGCGGCGCYGACCATGCCGGCCAGCACGTCGCCGGTGCCAGCGGTGGCGAGCCGCGCGTTGCCGCTGGGGTTGATCACGGGCAGCTCGCCCATGGCGGCGACGACCGTTCCGGAGCCCTTGAGGACCACCACCACACCGAAGCGCGCCGCCAGGCGCACGGCGGCAGCGAGCCGATCGGCCTGGACTTCGCGGGTGGTCGCCTGCAGCAGGCGCGCCGCCTCGAGGGGATGCGGCGTCAGCACGGTCGTCCGGCCGGATGGCGCCCGGGCCTGCAGCAGCGACTGCAGCCCGGTGTCGCCGGCGATCGCGTTGAGGGCATCGGCGTCCAGCACCAGGGTACGGGCCTCCGCCAGCACGCGGGGCAGCACAGCGGCGACCGCGGTGCCGCCGCCGCAGCCGCAGACCACGGTCATCGCGCCCAGATCCAGCATCTCGGGGCGGCGGAACATCAATTCGGGCTGCACCCGATCCAGCGGCGCGACGCCGGCGTCCAGCGGGGCGACGAACACCCGTCC